>JBDRKD010000073.1:0-17938 GCA_043814255.1 Microcaldota archaeon | reverse complement strand
ATGCGCCTATCGCAATTGCTATGAGTGTTGTGCCGAATTTCCTCGTGAATGTGAAGCACCGAAGCACTATCGCTATTGGGAGCAGTATCCTGAACCCAACCTGAAGGACAAAATCAAGCATCACCTTCTGCGCTAGGACTGAGAATATCGCAAACGAGAGGATGTTTGTGAACATCACGAGCGTATTCGAAAGCAGGGACATTCCGCCGAATGGCATGAACTGCCCGGTGAGTCCTATATTCACTACGCCGCTTATTGCTATGGGAATCGATACCGAGCCCCAGAACGTCAGCATGCCCATAGCGAAAATGCCCTTGACCATGAGTCCATACACCTGAAGGAGCTCGAGTGAGAGACGCCCGAGGAACATGTCCGCTTGCTGCTCGTATCCGGCCCCTAGGAGTTCCACCGTGAGGTTATTGAGAACCCCGACGAAGAATATGGCTGCGCCGGCAAGCCACGCTGAAACTGAAGTCTCGTAAATCTCGTTCTTTGACCACGCCCTAAGCTGTGGGGAGTGGACAATATGGGATGCCATGTATGCCAACGCGGCTAGGAAGTAACCGATGATGAGCGCGAGTACGACTATCGGGGCCCACGTCGCCCAATTGGCGGCAAAACCACCTGATGCCAGTGCGGATACGACAGCCGTGCATGTGCCGAGATAGCATATCTCATCTACTGGGCAGCCGCAGTCCTCGCAACAGTTCGCAGATGTCTCCCCTGCCTCGCAGCCCGGCCAGTACCCGCAGAACGGATGGACTTCTGACTCATAGAAATCAATATGGCCACTGGTTGAATTATACCTGCATTCTGCAGTCATCCATGGCTCGTTGGTGGTGAGCGGCGGCATCCCACCTGCGGATGTTGGGTCCGAGCTGTTTATTTCAGCATTGATGACGCATACCCCGCCTATGCAAACGTCCACGTGGCAGGGGTCGTGATAGTTGGGCTCGTATATCTCCTCGGTTATTGAACACGCCCTCCCAGTGAATGCCCCTGGGTCGTATACGCATTGTTTTGCATCCGGATCGCAATAGTACAGCATGCATGGGCGTTGCTCTGGAAGTAGGGCGCCTGAACAATCAGCATCAACAGTGTTTGATTCGCAAGCTTGTGAAATGGAGATGCCGGGTAGTAAGAAAAGCAAGAATACTAATACTAAAATAGCTTGTTTTCCCTGCACGGTATACAATGAAAGCAACTGCTTTTTAATCTTTCTTTTCTTGGGTGCTGTTAAGTTAGGTTTGGTCTCGGGTTTCGAGGCCGGTTCGGGTCCAGGTGGGTGGAAAACACGAGCACAGGCAGTTGAGTTTTTTCTTTGGAAAAATATTGGAAATGAGAGAAAGCTTATAAATTCAGTTTGAGAAAAATAGATTATGCAGCGTAGGTTCCTTATGCCCTTGGTCTTGCTGCTTGTTCTTTCAGCACCAGCAGTTGCCCAGATTTGCTCTGTTGAGAGGGTGCCGACTGAACTAGATTTGTATGTGGACAGGAACATCGCTTCTGGCGTGCTGACTGCGACTGCAACCCTCACTGGGATAGACCTTGTCGGGAAGGCTTCTGCGCCCCTGATACTTGAGACAATAATTTTTCAGGAATGTATTGTTGGCAATTATACCAACACCACGTGCCCCATATACACACATGTCTGCGGTGCTCCTCCGCAGGATTATTGGTACTGCTCTACTGGCTGCTGTGGCAGCCACCTTTCAAAGAGGACTGATACTGATGGGAAAGCCATTGCGCTGTTCCCCCTAAACAATGAGAGCACGATAATCGCAATGTATCCGGGGGATGATGTTTATCTCCCGAGCAACAGCACTGCGAGCTATTTATACCCCCCGCTTTTCGCCGGCCTTTCCATAACCCCCTGCTTCCCATTGTTCCTCATACTCGGGATGCTGATGCTCTCAATGAATGCCATGGGGAAGAGCCCGATAAGGGCGTTTGACTTCTCTGCAATTAGGACCCCGCGTGCAAGGCGGAGGGGTCCGACGGCTCTTGTCATGGGCACTGGGTTTGTTGCAGCTGCCGTCAATGTCGGGAAGGGCATTGCGAATGCGAAGAAGCTCAAGAGATTGGATAAGGAAGGTAAACTTGTGAAAGACAAGGATGGGAATATACTTGACATAAGTGACGAGATGAAAGCAAATGGATTTGCTTATAAAGGAGGGCGAGTTATAAAAGTCGATGCGTATGGAAATGAGAAAACAGATGCCCTTGGGCATGTGTCGAATTTCTTCAGCGCCAAGTGGGCAAGCGGTATGGGTGGTAAAGTACTTGGAAAGGGCGGGAAAGCGATAGCAAAGGGAGTTGGGAAAGGCGCTTTGAAGGTTGCTAATGCACAAATGAGGGTAACAAGTGGTGTTGTCACCGGAGCTCTTGATGCGACTGCTGGGAAAGTGATTGGGAAGGACCTGAAGACATCTGTAGGCCTAACTGAAGGGGGGAGGACCAATCTTGTTAAGCTCGCCGGAAGTGGTTCCGCTGCCCTCCGTTCTAAGTGGAGCGGCAGAACAACGGATGTAAATGAACCCAAGAAAAAGGGACTGTTTGGAAAGATATGGGGCGGGGTTAAAGGGGCTGTTGAAATAGCCTCAGGGAGACGTGCAATAGTCATAGGCTCAAAGAATGTTTTGGAATTCAAGAAAACTGATGACATGGCATTCTATGCATATGACCCAAAGAGGAAACTGGCATCTGGGAAGAACTATGATGCGTTCACAGTCATAACTGGACTGATTGATAGGGGGGAGGTCCAGCTAAGAGGAACAAACGGGGAATCGAACATACACACCGCATTGGTTGCAAGAAAGACGAAACTCGAGAACATGGAGAAAGGGGGGCTTGTGAAATTTGAGAATGGTGCGTGGAGCCTTACTAAAGCAGGAAGGAACTCCAGTGAAGCGCGCATATTGGTGAATGGAAAGAAAGTAAGTGATGTTGATGGGAAAGTGGTTAGGGCTAGGGGCTTCTCAGGTGTTGGAGTTAATATGCTCAGGACAATGGATAATCTGGACGGGCAGGAGGTAAATAGGGATGCTTCAGGAAACTCGTTTGACCTCGTCGGGGCGCAGGGCGCGCGTAAACAATATGGCATGAGCATAGAGAAGTATGGGAGGATTGTGGAACGAAACGGGACGTTTGATATCATCAGGCCATCCGCCCCAGGGGTGTCAACTGTTGCGCTCATGGGCATTATGGGGATGGTCGGGCCTGGTGGGGCATTGTTCCAGTCAACATACGCCATGAAGTTCGGCAGGATAGAGGATATTGGAGGAAGCAGATTCAGTCAGGGAATCAATAGGAGTGAGGGCGATTCTGAGAGCGAGTATGAAACGAAGGATATGAAGGAAGAGAGTAGGAGGATTCAGAAACTGCTTCGTGATGATAGCGGGAACGTTGATCCTGCTAAGCTCGCGAACGCAGTGAACAATCCGGCTGTGTGGACAGGCCCGATGATAAACACGCTGCTGAGAACAGCTCCTGGCAGCACTGTTGGCCTGTCACAGGATAAGCTCACAAGCCTTGGGTTGGACATGAACCTGCAGGGATATCGGAACACGGGCTTGGCTGTGGGTGAACAGCAACTGAGGGCAATGGAAACCGCCCATGAGACGTGCATGAAGCAGTCGCTCACCGGAGAAGCATATGTTAGCACGTTCACATCGATGCTGAGGAACGGCGTTGATGTTGGTGGGACCAATGTCGCACTTGATTCGGGGACTGTTAGTAAGATAGGGATTGCGCTGAACCATAAAACAAGGACAGATGCCGTTGGAACGCTTTCAGGATTGAAAACACTGGGGGGGATGAAGCCTGGTGAGCCTGGGTGGCGCAGCGGTACACTAGGAGCCACGAATATTGAGACGAAATCGGAGACTCTTGATACTGAACGCTCAGGGATTGCGAAAGCGTATTCGAACCTCACTGAAACTGGACAGGGGACGCATGACGTCCGGTTCAGGACCCAGAGGCTCGTTAGCGAATTGAGGACTGAGAACAAGGTTCATGAGAATATAGAGTATGCCAAGGAGATTGATGCAGGGCAAGATAAGCTTAGTGCTATAAGAGGACAACTAAATTACTTCAATAATCAGGCAAGGGATATTGACCGCGCTGGCGGGATTATGGATACGCGTGACGTTGGCTCAGCGGAATTCGACAAGGCGAACGAAACGTTTGTGAGAGGGATCGGAGTGATGACAGACCCAAAGCACAAAGAGAACCTTGATAAGTTGAACACTGACGCAAATAAAATCATAAATAATAACAACATTCTGTGGGAGAAGTACAGGCTCAACCAGCAGAAGGATATAAACCGCATCAGCTCCGGAGTCAGGGATGTCCAGACATCTGCAGATGTGGCTGGGTACAACGCATACAACCAACTCAATAGTACCCAGGAGGGCCATGAATTGAGCATGGCAATGGATGAGGTGCTTGAGGATGTTATTGAACAGAAGCAGAGCCAACTTATGCAGGACAGGGATGCAGTCCTTTATGGGACCAGTGCTCCTGTTAGGGATTACGTGATTAAGGATAAGTTGGAGAAGAGCCGCAAGAAGAGAGAAGGAAGATACGCATAGTGATTTTATGTTGTTTGTGAGACCGGACGCAGAGCAGAACCTCAGGGACAGGATAGCCCTGCTCAGGCGCAGAACGGCGAATATGGAACCGGACAGGGCTGAAGAGGAGAACAGGAAACTGGACTGGCTTGAGAAGTCAATGGATGAGTTCAAGAACAGCGATGAGTTCAAGAGGATTTCCGAGGAGTACTGGTCTGACAACAACGTGCAGCTCTCATTCATGTGCGATCTGTTCCAGGAATTGAGCGGCGAGGCGGAGGCACTTAAGGTATCTATGGAGAAAGCCAAGAGATTCAAGAAACCTTCGGTGCTGGAAAAGATGGGGAAGAGGATGAAGAACCTTACGGTTATAATGCACAACATCTTCGAGTTCGTGCCTGTTGGCCTTAGGACAGGAAACACCGTAATGGATGTGTGCGAGGCGCGGGTGAAATCAATCGGGAATGAAACTGAACGTAGTGTGTTGATGGATGAGATTGAGGAAAAGAAAGAGGAGATGCTCGTATTCTCAAAGAAACTTTTTGCCGGGAGGAAGACTCTTGCGCGGCTTGAAAGGAATCTCAAGATAAAGACTGCGAGCGCAGAGGATGTCCAGAAACAGAGGTCCAAGGTTGCTGAACTTGAGAAGAAGGACTCGGGACTCAAGGAGGGATTGAGAACGAAGGAGAATGAGCTTGCAGGAATGGAAAACGCTGTGCTTCTGTTGAGAGAGACCTTTAGGAAGAGGATAATGCTCTTGGCAAAACAATCTGAGTCAAACAGGATATCAGAGGGAGCTGGCAAGCCCCTGAAGAACCTCCTGCTGACCTATTCGCTCCCGAAGATGCGTTCGATGATAGAGGTTGCAGCAGCTACGCTCCCAAGGGAACGTTTGGTTGAGAATGAGGAGGGGGCTATTAAGGAATATAGCGAAGCGAACAGCAAATTCGAGGATGAAGTAATGAAAGCGAAGGGAAGGGCACGCGGGAAGAAGGCCCGGGAAGCCATAGATGCTCTGCTCTCAGGTGCTGTTGACCATGATGCACCGGAGATTAAGGCCTGCGTAAAGTCACTGGAGGATGGGGAAATACACATCGCTGAGAAGACTCTTGAGCATGCATTCCAAACAGGGAAGGTGCATGAGTATATGAGAAGCGACCTGAGGGGGCTTATGGCAGATTTGGTTAAGGTGTATGATGCGAAGGGAGATATCTCCAATGCTGAGGGGAAGTTGAGGGAGGCCGGAACGCGGATGTATAACTCCAGGATTGATGTCATGAGACTGGAGTATATGGCAATCGGAGTGCATTCCTGGCGGGTGCTGTGGAAGGACGCCCTCCTGACACTCACGTGGATGGAGAGCGTTGGGGTTATTTTCACTGAAGGACTCCGCAAAGAGATTGAAGGGACTGATAGTGTGGAGTTCATGAGATTCTGCAACACCAATGGATTCAGCAAGGAACAGGTTGCAACTACGGGGGATCTTGTAAATATGCTCAAAAGCGAGGAAGAATTGCTTAAACAGTTGAGGGATTCAGATGTTTCCAAAAGAATAATTGATTCGGAGAAACGGATAGCAGGGATTGTGCTTGCGAAAACATATTTTGAGAACCCAGTATATCTCAAGAGCTTTGAGCGGGGGGAGGAGCAGGCTGTTGCAGTAAAGGAGAGGGTGTTCGAGAACGTCGGCGATTATTCTGAGGCGATGGGGATTTATCTGGATGTCGCGATGAAACGGGAATTGATAGGGGAACTGGATGCTGATCTTTCTGATGCAGCAGAAGCGCTTTCGGATGTGAAAAGATTGTGCGCAGACATAACTGATTTGAAGAAACGCATTGGGAAATTGAAGCCCGGGAAAGCCATCCCGTACAAGATTACGCTTGGGAGAAAGGTGAAGGAGCTTGAGGAGTTATTGGAGAGGATTATTGGCGGCCATCTGGAGGAAGAGCTCATTGCAAGGATATCCGACCCGAAGGTAGGCAGTAAGAAACTCTATGAGATTGTGTTGTCGGATGGGGCAATAGTCAATGCGATAAAGAGCAGGATGGGTGTCCAGAGGAAGATACTTGGAGAGCTCATCCAAATCGAGGCTGTGGATAGTACGCCAATGGCGGCGAATGCTAGTTGATTATTCTTTTCTTAAGCGACTTCTCATCCCTGCAGAGAAGTACAACCCTGCTTGAAGTATGCTCTTCTGAGACTATGTAACCTGTCTTCTCTGCAAGGGCTTTTGCGAATTCGACAATCTCCGGGTGTTTCAGCATTGATTCCAAGGAGAGGTTTCTTCCAGGCTCCCTTGAGCCCCCGATAAACATGAAGCTTTTCACCTCAACATAATTCGGCAGGGTGTCGTTTATCTGTTTCACATAACCATCCTCGTTTAGGTAATTCAATCCCCTTGCGAGCGTCATCCTGAGAACAGTTCTTGTCTTTGCATCCTTCATTAGTTCCATTGAACGCATAATGCTCTCCCAGCCATCACTCACCCATGGCCTGCATATCCTTTTGTAATGCTCCTTGTCCGGAGCAACCATGGAGATGTAGAGCTGCGTTGGAAGTTTGTTTAACGCCTCAAGGGCTTTTGGGTATGTGCCGTTCGTTACAAGGAATGTCGTCATCCCCCTGTTTGAGAACTCGCCTATGAGCTCTGAGAGATGTGGGTAGAGTGTTGGTTCACCCGCCAAACTCAGCGCGACCTGGCTCGGCTTCTTTGCCTCAAGCCACATCTCCTTTTCAACCTTCTCGTTCCCCCCGTAGCCGGATGCTATCCTCAGTTGTTCCCTCAGCATCCCTTCTGCGATTTCCGATGGTTCGTCCCAGTTGAAGTTCCCCTCTGGAATCTCGCTGTCTTTCTCCTGCGTTCTCCAGCAGAACGTGCATGCATGTGAGCAGAACTGAAGGGCGGGAGTGCACTGCATGCACCTGTGGCTCGCTATCCCGTAGAACGAGTGCTTGTAGCAGAATCGCTTCTGAGTCAGTGCTTTCCTGAGCCACTCGCACCTCTTGACTGCGGAGTGCCCTCCAACTATGTGGTAACTCTGTTTTGTGAGCCTGTTCCTGAAATCAGAATCCATGTTGAATTGATTGTTGGAAAAAAATAAAAAGAAGGGAGGTTACCTGCTTATGCCCCCATTGGTGAGCAGGGTTGCAAAGTCCTTTCCCTTCTCCTCGAAGAACTTCTTCTTCACCCTGTTCTGCGCCTCCTTCCTGCCAACTTCCATCATGTGTGCGTCCGCTTCCTCAACGCCCTTGTCCCTCTTTATTTCCATATACTCCTTGTGTTGCGGGTTCACCTGAAGGTAGCCAGGGTAGTAGGCCTCGCAGAGCTTAAACACTTCTGTGTAGACGCTTGCTGCCGTGTCTACTGATTTTGAGACGTGTGTCCTCACATACCTCGACTCCAGTGCCCGGTATGCATCCTGCTCCTTTTTCTTCTTCTCCTGGAACTCGTTCATTGTCTTCTCCTGTTTCCTGTTGAGCAGCCGGTTCAGAAGGTTCCTCACCCCGAGAACGGTTCCTGCGAGAAGCGAAGCGCCTGCCAGGTAGAACATGTTCTCAATGTCCTGCACCTTCGGGTAGTATGTTGCAACGAAGTTTATCGCTTCGGTCTTTAGCGCAGCGATGGCTGTTATTGAGATACCGAGCGAGGCGAACCACGCTGTTACTGAAGGAAGCGTCCTCACTGTCTTCGATTTCTCTATGTATTCGAGGTGCATGTCCCGTATATCCCTGTGATGCAATACGTTGTCCCTTGTGCACTCAGCTATCTTCTCGAGCTTCCTGTTTAGGGATTTGTTGGATTCACCTATGGCTATGCCTGATGTAAGCACCAGTGTCCTCACCGCTTGTATGAACGAGCGGGCCCTTTCATCCTTCCTATATAGCTTGTCCAGGTCCGCAAGCTCGTTCATAACTTTATGGGAGATCTTTCTCTTATCTGCGTCAGATGACGAGACGCGGGAGATTACGAGCGTATAACCCAATGCGGCTAACGGAGTTATTGGCGGGAACTCCTCCTCCATGCCGGAAACTATCTGCTTTTTCCTGTTTCCTGCTTCCGCTGGTGGTTTGACTGCCCCACTGCCCGGTTCCGGTTTCTTCGAAGGTTTTTTCGTGCTAGGGGATGGTGGCTTATTCCTGCCTGTAAGTTGCATAGTAGGTAATTCATCTGTCAAAACCTTCCTGCCAGCCAGGGAGACAAATGGGCCGGGAAATGATTTCCTGTATATAAGACCGCCTTCATGGTCGGCCCCTGTCAAGGGCATTATGCCCAACGGGTTTGTTCTGTAGCCAACGCGTACTTGGGGACGTTCAAACACATGGGTACGGGATTTCGCCTAATTGTTTGCAACCCATACGGTCCCCCTTTCCCAGGGATCTGTCCGGAAGACATCATACGCGTCACCTCCTCCATATGCGCACTAGGCGCATCCAAGACAATAGGTTTATATATGGGTTATGATATATGATTTGCTCCAGACTTTTTCTGTAAAAATCTGCCGGTTTATATATTGAAAATTAGATTTTGTGAAAATGTGGTGAATGCTGATAATTGACCTATATGGTGGATTTGTGGTTATTCCTGGAAATGGGGGTTATGCATTCCTGGGTTTGTAAATTATTGCAAAAACCAACTTGTTTATATACCTTAAGCGATATATGGTGAAGCATGAAATGGGAGATAGATGCAAAGGATAGGGCGATTCTTTACCACCTCGACGATGACGCACGACAGCCCGTTTCAAAGCTCTCGAAGAAGGTCAGGCTGAACCGGGAGGTGGTGCGCTATAGGGTAGATAGGATGCTCAAGGATGGCGTGATTAAGAAATTCCTCTCATACCTCACAGTGCCCGAAACTGGTTATATCCCGCTCTCTTTCTTCCTCAGGTTCCAGAACACTAGCCATAATGATGAGGAGAAGGTCGTAAAGTACCTCAAAGATAAGAAATCAGTCGTCTGGCTTGCGAGCATGGATGGGAGGTTCAACCTCGGCTGCGTAATATGCGCGCAGAAGATGAGCGAGGTTGCTGATTTCGTCGGCGAGTTCAAGGATGAATATGGGGAGTATCTGAGCGATTTCCAGATGGCCAACATCATATCCATGTGGAGGTTCCCAAGGACCTATCTTCTTGGGGAGGACATCGATCCTCCAAAACTAGAGAAGAGGATAGTTGTGAAGGAAGCCAAGATAGATTCTGTAGACCGTTCCATACTCGCCGCTCTTGGGGAGGACGGACGGATGAAAGCGGTGGAGATAGCGCAGAGGGCAGGCATTTCCGCAGATGCAGTGGCAGACAGGATAAACAAGCTGAAGAAAAAGGGCATCATAGAGAGATTCACGGTAATACTCAACAACCTCGCAATAAAGAGAAGGTTCTTCAGGAGCTTCGTGACGTTCCACAACCAGAAGAAGATTGAGAGGAAATTCCTCAACTACTGCAATGAGCATCCGAACGCCATACAGGTGAAGCGCATGCTTGGGCCTTGGGAGTACGAGGTTGATTTGGAAGTGAAGGACGAGACGGAATTGCGTGAGATACATGCAAAGTTCAAGAAGTACTTCGGGGAGTACGTGCGCTCAACATCTTTCGCATCGATCTACAATATTCATAAGTATGACATGGGGGGCTTCTTGAAGTAGGTTACGTGCACTTATTTATCCCTAACCCCAACTGCTTCTGGAATCACCCATAAGGATTATATCTTTTAGGGGAGATAGATATTGGTTATATGACTAGGAGAGAAACATTGACTTGTGGGGGCATTGGTTCTTCAAATGCATTGCATTCAAAGGCAAGGAGACTCCGAAGGCTGTTTGCGAAAAAAGGGGTCATAAGAATAGTTGGAGCGCACAATGGGCTTACTGCAAGACTTGTTGAGAAGAACGGATTCGATGGCGTGTGGGCGTCGGGGTTCGAGATTTCCACATCGCATGGGGTTCCTGATGCCAGCATACTCACCATGACCCAGTTCCTCCAAGCCGCCTCGGGTATGAACGAAGCAGTGTCCATACCGGTTATAGCAGACTGCGATAATGGATTCGGGGATGTGAATAATACCATGCACGCAGTGGCCGCGTATGAGAGGGCAGGCATTGCAGGCGTTGTAATTGAGGATAAGAGATTCCCAAAAATAAACAGCTTCGTGGATACGAAGCATGATTTGGTTTCTATATCTGAATTCGTGGGGAAAATAAGGGCAGCGAAACACTCGCAGAAGACAACGGACTTCATGGTGTTCGCAAGAGTCGAGGCACTGATTGCAGGCATGGATTTCGAGGAGGCCATGATGCGCGCGGAAGCATATTCAGAAGCAGGTGCGGACGGGATATTCATACATTCCAAATCAAGGGATTCGGACGAGATAATAGAGTTCACACGAAGATGGAAAAGAAGAACGCCTCTCATAGTCTGCCCAACTAAATATATCTCATTCACGCTTAAGGAGATGAAAAGACTCAGGAAGATAAAGATGGTCATTTACGCCAACCATGTTGTGCGCTCTGCAATCAAATCAATAAATGAGAACCTGTCCATCCTTTCAAGAAGCGGCGACTTGAGGGAGATAGAAGACAGGATTGTCTCGGTTGAGGAAGTGTTGGAGTTGCAGGGAATGGAGAAGCTGGTGAAAACAAAGAAGCTCTTTGGGGGGCGATGACCACATGGTAGATGCATCGGAATTCACAAGACTCCTTCTTGAAAAAGGTATAAGATTCTATTCCGGTGTTCCTGAGACGATTATGAAGCACTGGATTTCATCCGTTTCCAAAGAGAAGAATGCAATACATGTCCCTGCAACACATGAGGGGGAAGCTGTGTCCCTGTGCGCGGGCTACCACCTTGCGACAGGAGAGGTTGCAGCCGTATATATGCAGAATTCTGGATTGGGAAATGCTGTTGACCCTCTGACATCGCTTGTAAACAGGGAGGTATATTCCATCCCCCTCCTATTGCTCATTGGGTTGAGAGGAGAACAGGGAACGCGTGATGAACCGCAGCATCACAGAATGGGAAAGAGTACTGGTTCTTTACTTGAGTCAATTGGCATTGAGTATGTAGTACTTGACGAGAAGGTTGAGGAATTGGTTGATGCAGCCATAGCGCATGCAAAAGAACACCAGTCACCCTATGCACTGATAATCAGGAAGGGTTTCTTTTCAGGCAATAGCCCAGGCAATGGCAGGGCTGAGGGAATCTCGCGGGAGGAAGCTATCAACATAATTCTGGAGAGAATTGGAGAAGTGGGAATCGTGGTCTCCACGACTGGAGTAACCTCAAGAGAGTTGTTCGAGCTCAGGGAAAAAAGAAAGGAGGGCCATGATAGGGACTTCTATAACCTGGGGGCGATGGGGCACTGCATTGCAATAGGTGCGGGCATTGCGCTTGGAAAACACCCGGGGAAAGTAACTGTGCTTGATGGGGATGGGTCCGTACTCATGCATGCTGGGAACCTTGCAACAATAGGCCACAATTGCCTGAATATTGTGCATGTGGTTTTCGACAACAATTGCTATGAGTCGACAGGTAAACAGCCCACTGTTTCTGGAAGCGTTGATTTCAGGATGTTAGCGCAGAGCCTTGGTTATAAAAAGACTTTTCTCGCAAAGAGCATCGATGAGCTTGATGGGGCGTTGGATAATGCCTTTGGGAGTGATGGGCCTGCCATGATTGTTGTGAAAACAAGGAGTTGTTCCAGGGAAGACCTTGGAAGGCCGACAAAAACCCCCATGGAAAACAAGCGGGCGCTTATGAAGTGGTTGAATGATTATTGATGGAAAGAGAGTGTGTTCCGGCAGGACGTTCAGAATCCTTAATCCATACACCAATGACGTTGTTGGGAAAGCAGTTGTTGCCACAAGTTCAGCTGTAAGCAGGGCATTAAGGCTCTGTTACAGGAAGAAGAAAGGACTTTCTCCTGATGAGGGGGCAGGGGTGCTGAGATCAGCGGCAAAGGAACTTGCGAAAAGAAAAAAGGAGTTTGCGGAGTGCGTGTCAAGGGAGTCGGGCCTCTGCCTCAAGGATACGCTCCATGAGGTTGAGCGTACGGTCGGGGTTCTCGGGGAATCCGCAAAGGTTGCCAGTTCCATGGAAAAGGACATTACAGGTAGGTTTGAAAAAAGGAAAGGGTATCCAAAGCTGAAGGTGATTGGCGAGCCGTTTGACCTCTCTGTTGCAATAACGCCGTTCAACCACCCCATCAACCAGATTGCGCACAAGATCTGTCCTGCAATAGCTGCGGGAGCCAATGTCGTGGTGAAACCTTCTGAGAAGACCCCTCTGAGCGCCATAGAATTCGTAGGGCTGCTGCATGAGCAGGGGCTGCCTGCAAACAGCATCAACCTGGTAACGGGCTTTCCGCCTAGGGAGATTGTGCGCGCTATTGTAACGAACCCACTAGTGCAGATGGTTGCTTTCACGGGCGGGATTGGTGCTGGCAGGGAAATCCAGAAGATGATTGTGAAAAGCGGGAGGGGGAATGTGAGGCAGGTATTCGAGCTCGGAGGGACCTCCCCGTTTGTTGTATGTGAGGATGCGGATATCGGCAGGGCTGTTGGAATTGCAATGAGTACTTTCAGGAACTCTGGGCAACGATGCACGAACATAAGGAAGATTATTCTTTTCAACAAAATCGCCGAGCAGTTTGTCCAGGAATTCGTTGAGAAAGCATCTGGGTTGAAGTATGGGAACCCGCTTGAGATGAGGAATGACATGGGAACACTGATAGACGAGGAATCTGCGAAGAGGGTGCAGGGAAGGGTGAGGAAAGCCATAGCTGGTGGGGCAAGGTTGCTTTTGGGAAACGAACGAGAAGGTGCTCTCTACTCCCCAACAATACTTGATTTTGTCCCTCGTGCGAGCGAACTGGTAGTCAAGGAAACATTCGGGCCTGTTGCCCCAATAATAAGGGTAAACAGCATGGAACAGGTAAGGAAAGCGGTGACTGTTAATGACTACCGGCTTGCTGGTTCTATTGCAACGAGTTCAAGAAAGACTGCACTTGAGTTTGCGGATTGGATTAGGGTAGGGCAGTTCAGCTGGAACGGGAGCCCGGGTTACAGGGCCGAGTGGGCCCCTTTCGGCGGATTCGGAGACTCGGGAAATGCGTGCAAGGAAGGAGTGGTGTTGGGTGCAGAAGGATACAGGAGAATAAGGACATTCTATGAGCATTGAGGTGGAGATCGATGAAACAGTTGAGAAGCTTTGAGATATCTGGAATCAGCTCCATGATAAGGGATCTTTCGCTCCTTTCTGGGAATGTGTGGGATATGGAACGGGGGATTCAGGCAGGGAAGATTGATGCCGGGTTGTTCAGAGATTTGCGGGTTGCGGCAGGGGAGGGCAATGTCGGGGACCTTGTGCTCTTCAAGGTTGAAACCAGCGGCTCGTATAACGGAATGGAGACCCTTTGGGGAAAACTTGTCCCTCTCGAGGTAGGGAGACATTATATGGGTGTGCTGTGTGAAAGGGGCTCGACGAAGTTCATGACTGCGGAGTTCCCAGAACACCCGTTTCCCATTTCAGAGGGGCTTGAGCTCCAGTTGGTTGCGCAGGGCGGTGGAGTGGGTTATGTTACGGGGTTCTCGCCGCAGCTGAAAAATGAGGGGGGCAGCGGGACTGCGTGTGATGTGCTTATTGAAGGGCTTGTGTGGTCTGAGGGGGGAGAGGTGCTCAACATATCGCAAACAGGACTTCCTGCTCCTGGGAAATTTGAACCTGGGGAAATCCCTCCGAACATCCTCCTGCTCGGGACTGCAACTGATGTCGGGAAGACAACTGTGGCAAAAGAGATAATCAAACACCTTTCGAAGAGGTATGCGTGCGGAGCTGTCAAGGCGTCTGGAACGGGGTGGTATGAGGACTCGCTGATTCATATGGACGCGGGCGCTTTTCCTGTCCTGAGTTATACCTTCGCAGGCCTCCCGACCACTTATTATGTCAAGGAGGAGAGGTATGTTGCCGCGATGGAATCTGTCTACTGGGCACTGGCCCACCCAGAAACTATCGGGAAAGAATTCATAGACCCGAAGAAACGCGATGGGGAATTGAAAAGACCGGATGTGATTTTCACTGAGCACGGCGGAGACCTTATCTGGGCGAACATTCCGACGTTTCTGAAGAATGGTGGATTGATGGAATCGGTATTCGCCATTGTGATATGCTGCGAGAGCGCCGTCAGCCTCCTGGGGGCATTAGGGGAGCTGAAACGCCATGGTGTTGATGAACGGATAAGGGTTTATGCTTCTGTCCCATTGACGAATCCGGAGGGCTTCTTCAGGAGAGTGCAGGAGCTTCTTGGGAGTGGCGTGCTCGCAGGAGTGTTGGATGTCAACAAGCCTGCCGAAACAGAGGATACAAGGAAGAGGTATTCTATGCATTACAATGAGATACTGTCTCCGGAGGGGCTTGCCGGGGTCCTGGAAAAAGATTTAAGTAACTTGAGATGATATGTAAATGAGGAGCATGGAACATAAAGGCAAACGAACTGGGGGGAGTGCTGGGCCTGATAGGAAGAGATTCACTGATGTTAAATTATCGGAGGGGGGGATTATGGATAAGCAAAAACCAGCTGATTTTGATAAGAGGGTCTCGATGAGCAAGAGGGTGCTTGATGAGAGGACTGGGAAGAAACGAGGAAAGCCTGAGAGGTCCTTCCTTACGATAGAGGATTTGACCGGGAGTGATATGAGGGAGATACTTGATGGCGGCATAGCTGTCAAGAAGCACCCTGAGAAATTCCGCAAGGCGCTTGAGGGCAAGTCCGTGGCACTGCTTTTCCAGAAAACGTCCACAAGGACAAGGGTGTCCTTTGAGATAGGGGTTGGGGAGCTTGGGGGGCAGCCGATGTATGTGGACTGGAGGACCTCTAACTTCACGCTCGCTAACCTTGAGGATGAGATAAAGGTGCTGTCGCGATACGTGGACCTCATCATGGCCCGCGTGTACAAGAACACCGACCTTCAGATTATGAGGAAATACAGCGAGGTTCCGATCATCAACGGGCTCTGCGACCTTTACCACCCGTGCCAGGGGCTTGCGGACTACATGACGATGCAGGAGTATTTCGGGAAGCTCGACGGCCTCAAGATAGCCTACCTTGGTGATGGGAACAATGTCTGCAACTCCATTATCAACGGAGCCGTGAAAATGGGCATGCACATAACGGTCGCGCACCCGGAGGGATACGCTCCTCTGGAGAAATCTGTGGACGCGGCGAAGGCAAAGGGCCTGATTGAACTGACGCAGTCGCCTGAAGATGCTGTCCAGGGCGCGGATGTAGTCTATACCGATACCTGGGTGTCGATGGGGGACGAGGAGAAGAAAGAGGAGAGGCTCAAGGCATTCAAGGACTTTGCAGTCACAAAAGAACTCCTTGAGAAGGCTCCTGAACACGCGCTTGTGATGCACTGCCTGCCTGCCCACAGGGGCTATGAGATCACCGAGGATGTCATAGAGTCGAGGCGCTCGATAGTGTTCGACGAGGCGGAGAACAGGAAGCATGTGCAGAAGTACCTCATGATGAAGATTATGGAGGCTGTCTAGCCCCTATTTCTCTTTTTTTATGATATGGATATAAATGATAAAATGCAATAGATAGCTTATGCAGATTCTGAAACCAAAGCGAAGGATGGATGGGGCCTTGGGGAATGTTTTCAGGAGGATTAAGGACAGGACATGCAAGGCCTCGGATGTTTATGCTTCCCACACAGACGGGAAACTCAGGGCAAGCTGGGGGTTTTTAAGGACTCTTTTTAGCGAAACGAAGACTGCCGCCTTGCTTGAGCTTTTGAGGATTCCGAGCGAGTCAGGGCAGGAGAAGAGGAAGGCGGAGCACATACTCTCACTGCTGAAAGACATGCGTGTCGAGTCCTGGGAAGACAGGCACGGGAATGTTCTTGCGCTTGTCAGGGGGAAGAGCTCACGTACCATTCTGTGCGAGGCGCACATGGATGTCGTGCCCAGGGCGAGCGGCCAAGTGGAGGGAGTGAACAGGGGGAGGCTGTACGGGCGCGGTTCCAGCGACACGCAGTCCGCGATTGTGACATTTCTACATGTGCTTGATTATGTTTCTGCCAGGAAGGAGAAGATTGAGGACAACCTGCTGGTTGTTTTTGATGTTAAGGAGGAGATATCGGATACTGACCCCAAAGGATTCGTGAACTTCGCAAGGGACTTTCAGGCAGGCGGATATCCCCTGCTTGAGGGAATGAAGATTTCTGCTGCAATCATAGGCGAGCCGACTGCTGACGATGAGGGTGGACTCTGTGTGGTGGTGTCTTCTGGCGGCAGGCTCGGGTTTGAGCTTTCTGTCGGGGAATCCACCGGAACTGAACGCGTGTGCAGGGTGGTGTTACGGGGGGGCACAGGGCATTCAGCAAACCCAAGAACAGGGGTGAACGTCATAGCCGGGCTGCGTGTGCTCGCAAAGGAGCTGGAGGGGAACGGCATGAAAATCACCGGGGCAAAGGCAGGCGTGCTTTCCGGAAATGAGCTGGATATGTCGCAGCATAACGTAATCCCCGACTGCGGTTTCATCGATGTCCTTTCCCCGCTTGAAGATGTTTCAGCTGCTGTCTCTGGGTGGAAGATGCCTGAGGGTATGGCCCTTGCAGGGGTTGAGATGGTCAATGCCCCAGTGAATGAGAATACGGGGTTGCTGCTTGAAAGCGCTGGAAAACTTGTTGAGCTGGACTCAATGCTTGAAGCAAGGGATGTGTGCGGGGTTGAAGCAAAACCAAGCTGCTGCCCGGTCCTTCTGGATTCCGGGAAGGGAACGTGCTTCGTGGATTACAGAATTGCCGGAAGCATGAATCCAGGGGAAGCCAGGGCGAACATTCTTGGAGCTGTTGGGGAAGAAGTTGATGTCATCACAAAGAAAACAAGCAGGTCCTGCTTTCTTGAAAAGAAGGATGATTGTTTCCTGCGTGCTTTTGGGAAAAAAGTGAGGAAGATACATGTCCCATGGTCGCATATGGGAACGCACGCGCAGCACGACCTCGGAATACGAAAGGTGGTTGTCGTTTCAGGGGGCTCCAGGGAGGACATACACACTTCTGATGAGAGCATAAGGATAAGGACGTTTCTCCGCTATGCGCGCAGCATAAGGCGTGGGGTATACCGCCTCCTCAAAAAACCAGGGGAGTACGGCATTGGCGCACAATAGAACATCGATGTTAATGCGTGCACTTGTTCCTTAGTTCGAATTCTGCTGGAAGCTCTTCTGGGGAGAATTGTTTTTGGATCGGGGATTTGTTACTTTTCTTCAGTAAAAGAATTTATCCTTTTTATTGCCTCTTTAAGCTTTTTTGAATCCGTAGCGAAAGTAAATCGAACGCATTTTTCATAATTCTTTCCAAATAAGAAGCC
>JBDRKD010000072.1:0-6026 GCA_043814255.1 Microcaldota archaeon | reverse complement strand
CAGGCCGGAGCACGTTGAGTATTACAACTGGATAAGGGAGATGCTCGGGGAAGATGGCGAGATAAGGATTGACCTCCCGTTCCCTGAACTGAAGGACCTCTACGCGAACGCTTACTGCGTGGTTTACTCCCCGATGAACGAGGATTTTGGCATTGTTCCGCTTGAAGCGATGTCCTCGCGGAAACCATGCATTGCGGTGAATGAAGGGGGACCCAAGGAGATCATAACCCCGGAAACAGGATTCCTTGTGAACTCGGTTGAAGAGATGGCCGGGAGGATGCAGTACCTGTCAGAGAGGCCGGAGGACGTTGAGGGAATGGGAAAGAAGGGGAGGGCATATGTTGAAAAGAACTTCTCATGGGAACGGTTCCTATCCAGGTTCAAAGATGTGTGTATGAAAGTCGGAGGCATTTCATGATAGAACGCATCAGGTTTGATGACTTTTTCGGGAAGTCGATAATAGCCACTGCTGGAATGGGCGTATCCATTCTCATCGCCTATTTATACCACCTGGTTATGGTGAGGATGCTTCCTGCCTCTACATATGGGGACCTTTCAACCCTTGTTGCGCTCATGGTCATAGTCTCAATGCCCATACTCAGTGTCCAGGCACTTATCTCAAGGGAGATAGCAAAGGCTGAGAAAAAAGGGGATAAGAATGCTGTGGGGATCGTTAGAAAATATCTCAAAAAAAGCATAGTTTTCGGGCTTCTTGCGTCATTTATATTTTCCCTGCCAGTATTCCTGTTA
The DNA here is from genome assembly GCA_043814255.1 of Microcaldota archaeon. Classification (GTDB taxonomy): domain Archaea; phylum Micrarchaeota; class Micrarchaeia; order Burarchaeales; family JAKAKT01; genus CAZYPB01. Next base: position 5,276 of record JBDRKD010000072.1, on the reverse strand, counting down.
CTGGGAACGTCCATACTGAGCATATCCATAATAGTTGTGCTTTTCTCAATCCCTGCTGCATACGGCATGTCTGTGATAAACGGCTATTTCCAGGGGAAAGAGAAGGTGTTTCACCTCGCTGCCCTTATCAATGCCCCGATGGTCCTCCGCCTTATCCTGTCAGTTATATTCGTCTACTGGGGGCTCGATCTCATAGGTGCCACCATATCATTCCCGCTTGGGTATTCGCTTGTTCTCATACCACTTGTCCTGTTCTTCGGGTTGGCTTCCGGGAAGGAGAAAGGCTCAATCAACCTCAGGAGATCGTTCATTCAGATACTCTCTGCAAACATACTCATGATAATATTCATATACTGCGACCTGTTCATAGTAAGGCTGCTCCTTGGGGCGGAATCAGCGGCATACTACAACACTGCGGAGATAACTGCCAAGATACCGTTCTACGTGAGCAATGCCCTTGTTTTCGTTCTCATGCCACAGGCATCGAAGCTCAGTTTCAGGGACAGCTCAGAGCTCCTTAAAAGGTTCCTCAAATCACTCGTGTTCATTCTGCCCTTCGCGCCTGCGTTCATACTCCTGGCCCATCCGCTGCTCTCATTCTTCTACAATCCAACATACGCCGACATGGGCTCAGAGGCATTCAAGATACTCTCAGTCGCAATGGTAATTTTCGGAGCCACCAATTTCATCATAAACATACTCTGGTCGCAGAAGAAGGAGGTCGTTCCGCTCGCGCTCTCGATACTGATAATTCCAATTCACCTGGGGGTGCTCTACATACTGGTTCCGGGTGGGGGGCTTGTGGGTGCGGCAACTGCAACGCTCATCTCAACCATACTGTTCTTCATCATCTCCTCAGGAGCGGCAGTGTACTATTCCATGGCTTCAAAAGGATAAACGAATTATTTCTTAGGAGTAGCAAGAATTAACTTAAAAAGAGAAATGCTGCTTATGTAATTCAATGGAAGTAGGAGTTCGTTTTCGACTTGAAAACTGTCTCGTATCATCTCTTCAAGCTGGAATATATCCCAATAATGATCCTCTGGTTTTTTATGGCCATATATCTTCCTCATAAGAGCATAAACGAAATTCTCAGTTGGTCCGCTTACTATAAGCTTACCTGATGGTTTGAGAAATCTACGCGTGTTTTCAAGTATTTCATATATCAATTCCTTTTCTTTTATATGCTCAAGTACATCCATGAAATAGGCAGCATCAACTGAGCCTGGTTCAAATTGTGCTTTTGATATGTCTCCCTGCACCAGATTGACATTGTGCAACTCAAACTCATCTTTAACTTTTTTTGTGAGTCCAATATCGATATCAACGCCGTGCACAACATCGAACCTATCAGACAATAACAGCAAGAGGGGGCCTCCTCCACAGCCAAAATCAACTGCAACCTCTCCACTAGCTAATTCTGCAGCCTGTTCAATCCTTTTCCAGAATATAAAACGAACCGGGAGAAAATTGTGAACTAATGCAAGAGTGCGTTTCTCTTGGCTAAATCCAAGCTTCTTTAATCTTTTAATTACGTCTGCTTTCATTTCATTACCTTTCTTGTTTTTTCGAAAACATAAAAATTATTAAACCCGAAAACAAACTTCTCGTTTTTTACTAGTCTGAAACCCCCTCTTTTCATCAATGCAATTATGTATTCCTCAGTGAGGCCTACTTCCTCTCCTTCTTCCATGCCACCCATGCACTGGTCATAATCCCACCAAGCAATCAATTTGTGGACTATCCATCCGCTGAATGGGGGTATCATGGTTATTATAACCCTGCCATTATCTCTCAGTAGTCTATTTGCCTCTTTCACTACCCTCTCCCTATATGGTATGTGATTCAAACATGCTACAAATGAAACTGTATCAAAGGATTCATTATCAAATGGTAAATCTGAAGAATCTTTAACTATGAGCGCATTTCCTCCATCATCATAAACATCAACTCCAACACTGTCGTGCCCATATTCCTTAACCAGCTGGTTGTTTCCACAACCAATATCCAAGAGTCTCCCCTGACAATACTCCTTTACCTTCCAACATCTTTCATCTCTTAGTGAGATAAGGCCCATTCGCGATACTGTTTCATTAGGGAAGATAACTCTTATCGGAAGAAAAACTGCAGACAGAATTTTTTGTAAGGTGTTCATGTTGCACCATCAAAAATCTTTGTTTTCTCTAACTCTTTGTAGTGCTTCTTTTAAAAATCTAATTTGGATTATATAGGGGGATAAGAAAAGCATAAAAAAGCAGAATCACGATATCCATTCCGGTTCCAGTGAGGTAATATGATAAATAAACAGAATAAAGTAATTGCAGTAATTCCTGCCTATAATGAAGAGAAAAGAATAGGCAATGTTCTTAGGCAAGTTAGAAATTACGTTGATGAAATCGTTGTAAGTGATGATGGGAGCAGTGATCATACTCGCAGAATTGCAGAAGAAGAAGGCGCAAATGTAGTCAGCTCTCCAGTTAACATGGGAACGGGTCATGCCACCCGTTTGGGTTGCGAATACGCTATAGAACGAATGGGTGCAAATACAATAGTGGTTCTTGATGCCGATGGGCAGCATCCCCCGAAGGAGATACCAAGACTCTTGAAAAGAATCGACCAGGGGTATGGGTTTGTCTTCACAAGCAGGTTAGGGGAACCAGGGGAAATGCCGGTCATAAAGAGGATCGGAAATTCAATATTGACTTTCTTTACGGACATAATTGCAGGAGTAAAAATCTCAGATAGTCAGTCCGGTTTCAAGGCATTTACTTCAGATGCTTATGAAAAACTCGATTTGAAAATGGATGGATATGAGATATGCTCGGAATTTGCCTTGGAAGTCGGTGGAAAATTTATTAGATACTGTGAGATTCCGATAAAAGCAACCTACGATGACTGGACGAAAGTAAAGGGGACGGACTTTTTTACCGGAGTCAAGATATTCTTCAGGCTGGTTTGGTGGAGATTGACAAGGTGGAACGGCATGGGTCAAAACAAGTCGGGGGGATATCAGGACCATATTTACGAATCAAAAAACCCTATTGTTCGTTATGTGACTTATACGAGAATAAAAAAATTGCTTAAATACATAGGGGATGAGGACACTGTGCTTGATGCTGGATGTGGGGATGGATATACAACTAATATTTTTGCGAAGCACTGTAAAAATGCTGTTGGGGTCGATATAATTCCTGAGCGACTCAAGAAAGCAGAGAGAATGGCGAAGGAAAACGGGATCGAAGAAAAAACTAGTTTTGTCTGCTCAGATCTTTTCAAATTGGATAAGGCTCTTAAAGAAAAGTTTGATACTATAATCTGTTCTGAAGTTATCGAGCACGTTGAACAACCCAAACAGTTATTGCAGACCCTCATAACTAGAATGAAGGATAATGGAAAGATTGTCTTGACTTACCCAAACGAAGAAGTGTTGCGTATGGGGAGAACCCTTGTTTTTATGAATTCTGCGGATGAATTAGAAGTAAAAACAGACCACAAAGTCGTACTCACCAGAAAACAAGTAGGGGGATTTGCTAGAGATTTGGGACTTAGGATAGCCAGTTATGAAAGAATACCTAACATACCATTTTTCTACCTTAACGAATTGGTTGTATTTGAGAAAATAAATGATTAGGGGGGATTACCTTGGTTGAACTTATAGCGGTGCAGGTCGGAACAATGATTATTGGTTTGTTTTTCGTATATCATGCTTATTTACAGAAAAGGCGCAGTATTTTTGGATCTCCAGATCTGGCCTTCTGGTTAATTGTTTGGGGGGGACTAACAGTCCTATCCCTGATCTCTGCCTTTTTCATTCCACTTACAACTACTGTAATAGGAACATACCGTGCAATTGATTTCTTGGTTGTAGCTGCAATAATAATACTTTTTTCCTTGCAGTATCTGTTATATTCACGCATGAGAGCATTAGAAACGAGATTCAGACAATTGGTGAAAAACACAGCCTTTGGGTCTGGTGGTAAGAGGAAAAGGAAGACTACGCCCTGATTGTGCTTCTGAGAACACTAAATCCATTCGTCACTAGCCCAGAGAGTTGTCCAAGTGAACGGAGTTCAAGAATCCTTCTTAGGATGTACTTCGGACGCAAATAGAACTCGCGTATCGCCTTGTTCCGAAGTTGCCAGACCTCCTCTTTGGACAGACCCCCAGTTGCCATCAGAGGGTATGCAAGAGAACTATCCGACTCCCGAAGCTGCTCTGTTGAAGCCCAGCCCTTAGTTATGGCTTCTTCCCGAAGCCTGGATCCAAGTATTGGTATTGCTATGTTAAAAGCAGCATAATCAGTATCCAGTTCTTTTGAAAACTCGATTGTTTTAAGTGCCGATTCCCTGGTCTCTCCAGGAAGGCCGATAATAAAATGAGCTAGGACGCGTATCCTGTGTTTTTTACAGAGTGAAACGGCATTTCGTATCTGTTCTGTCGTAACTCCTTTCTTGTACCTTTCCAAGAGCTCATCGTCTCCGCTTTCAACCCCTAACTGGATAGTGTGGCAACCGGCTTTTCCCATAATGCCAAGGAGCTCATCGTCTAAATCAGTGGCACGGGCAAGACAAACCCATGAAAGTTTGAGATCTTCATCTATGAGTTTATTACAGAGTTCGACTACAAATTGCCTTGACACGGGGAATTCAAAATCCTTAAAGAAGACTTCCTTTATTCCCAAGGAGGAGATATGACGTAGTTCAGCCATAACATTTTCGACTGGGCGTCTGCGATACCCTATGTTCCCCCCATAACAATAGCTGCACTGGAATGGACACCCCTGGCTAGCGGTAACTGTGGTGATGCCCTTTCCAGTGTAAGGAAGACGGTATTTGTTTATAGGGAATAGCTCGTGCCTGGGAACTGGAATCTCGAAAACCTGTGAACCTCTTTTGTTTTTGATGATTATTTCATTATCTTTTCTGAATGCCATGTGCTCTATTTTGTCAAAATCATTCTGCAGATATTTCAGAATATCATCATATGTAAAGCCTAGCAGAACCGCATCTATGAACCCGTACTCTTCCATGCTCTCTCTGATTTCAAAGAAGAGATAATTTCCGGAACCTATAAGGATTATATCTTTTTTCTTTTCCTTTATTTTTCGCATGAATTCAATGTCATTGCTTCTGGACTGCGTAGAGGTGAGGAATAATATAACATCTGGATCTGATTGGAATATTCTCTTGTATGATTCTTCAAAACTCAATTGGAGCACGTTTGCATCGAGAACCTCAATATCGTGTTGCTGGGAAAGAATACCGCTTTGCATAATG
>JBDRKD010000071.1:0-5067 GCA_043814255.1 Microcaldota archaeon | reverse complement strand
CTCTTTTTGTTCTTTATTAAGTGCGCCGGTTTTCTCCTGAGCCACTAAACGTATGCCCTCTTTTATGGCTGTAAGCGGTGTTCTCAATTCATGAGAGGCCATAGATACGAATTTTGTTTTTATTTCCGTTACCTCTTTTATTTTCTCCTCTGCCTTTTTACGTTCGGTTATGTTGTGCAGCGATACGAGATAAGCAGGTTGCCTTGCCCAATCTATTTCTACTATATGCGTTTCAGCTATGGCTGTTTCTCCTGCCTGACGGACGATCTCAATCTCAGTCGCTTTATTTAAGACTATAGGAAATGAAAATCTTTCTCCTGTAAGTTCTTCCGATTTGCGGTCAAAGAGAGAGTCCGCAGCCGGGTTGGCAAAATTTATGATTCCGTTCTTGTCCAAAACGATAATACCTTCCGGGCTTGCCGTTATAACCTTGCGAAGGTTTGCTTTGCTGCTCCGAAGAGCATCCTCGACTTGTTTGCGCTCCATAATCTCTTTTTTCAAAAGTTCATTTGATTTTGAGAGTTTTCTGGTTCGTTTCTCCACCCGACCCTCTAATTCTCCAAGAGTTTTCTCTAATACCTCGTTTTTCCCCTTAAGGTCTTGTTTCGCATCAAAAAGTTCTTTGGAAGTCTCTCGCAGGCGGCAGTTTAAACCCAGATAGATGCAAACCTTCGCTAAAAGTTCTTCATTCTCGAAAGGTTTAGTAATATAATCGTCTGCCCCAACATCATAGCCCTTAAGTCGGTCCTGCGGCATTACTTTGGCGGAGACCATAATGATATTCGTATCCCGAAGAGCAGAGTGCTCTCGTAGCCGTTGACAGACCTCGTATCCATTCATACCAGGCATCATAATGTCAAGCAAAATGATGTCGGGAAGGAAATCCAGTGCAATCTCCAGGGCTTCCTCACCTGTGGATGCTGTTTTGAGGTCATAGTCCTCGCCTAACAATTCCTCCATAATTGCGATACTGTCTGGATTATCATCGACTGCCAAAATTTTGTTTTGCGTTTGCGTGGCTACGTTTCTTTCCATATTTTAGCCCCCTGGCACTTAGGCCAACAATCAATCACTATCGCACTGCAGCGTCGTTGTCATCACCGACCAACACAACCTCTGGTTCGGTATCGAGCTTCATGGATATTGGAATCTCAAATGAGAACGCCACACCACCCTCCGGCCTGTTCTCCACCCAGATGCGACCCTTGTGAGCAGTGATAATCTCTCGGCAAATCGCCAGCCCCAGCCCGGTGCCGCCGGCTCCCGTTCTCGTTGCTGTTGACTGCACGAACTTCTCAAAAATGTCTTCCAGTTCGTCTTCCGGCACCTTAGAACCCTGGTTACGGACCGAAACCGTAACCGAACCATCCCTGCAGCACTTGGTAACATCGATGACCCCGCCCTCCGGCGAAAACTTGATAGCGTTGCTCAGGAGGTTGCGAAGAACCTGCTTGATTTTCTCGGCGTCGCACACGATTTCTTTGTTGACGCTGGGTTCGTTGACACAAATCGCCAGGTTTCGCTCTGATGCCAACAATTTTAACTCTTCCACAACCGACTCTACCAACATGTCAAGATTGGCCGGCCTGGGCTCGAATACTATCTTGCCCGACTCTAACTTGGCCAGGTCGAGCAGGTTGTTAAGTAAGCCCAGGAGCATTTTACCGCTGTTCCGGATTCTATCGAAGTAATCAAGAAGCTTGTCTGGTTGGGCGGTAGCATATTTCTTGACGCCAAAACCGGCGAAGCTCAGGATTATGTGCAGAGGCGTACGCAGCTCGTGGGACATATTGGCCAGAAAATCGCTCTTGGCTCTGTTGGCAGCTTCGGCTTGCTGTTTGGCTTGTTTAAGTTGCTCCTCCGTCTGCTTACGCTCACGTATCTCTTCTTGTAGTTCTTCATTTGTTCTCTCCAGCTCGGCGGTGCGCTCCTTCACCAGTTCCTCAAGGTGCTCACGGTGCTTTCTGAGCTGCTCCTTCAACCGTTTCCTTTCGAGCGAATACCGAATAGCCCTGACCAGCATATCGCCGGAATACTCATCCTTGACCAGGTAGTCCATTGCCCCTTTCTTTATGGCCTCAACGCCTGCTTCCTCGCTTGCAAGGCCGGTTAACACCACAATGGGTATAGACGGGCAGGCCTCGTAAACCCTATCGACCGTTTCAAGTCCGTGGCTGTCTGGAAGCCCCAGGTCAAGCAGCACCAAATCAAAGCTATGGCTGTTGAGGGACTCCATCGCCTCTGTCAAACTTTCGACCCTGTGGACGGTAAACCCCACAGCGTTTGATGATTTCGCCAGAGCCATCTTTACCAGCCGACAATCAAGAGGGTCATCGTCCACCAGCAATATGTTTGTTTTTCTCAGGTTCATCTTGAGCACGTTAGGATACTGACATCTGACACCTGCTTACATATAACAAACCAGTACTCCCCGAGCTTGCGCAGCACTTCATGCAGGCCTTGCAGACTCACTGGCTTCCTTATGTAGCCCGCCGCCTGCAATTTGTAGCTTTCCAGAATATCTTCATCCAAATCCGAAGTCGTCAGAACCACAATCGGAATAGCGTCCAATGTATCATCTTCTTTGACACGCCGTAAAAACTCTTTTCCTCCCATCCCCGGCATATTCAAATCGAGCAAAATGAGATTCGGCACAGGACACTCACTATCGTTTATTTTGCTGCGAGCGAGGTAATCAAGTGCCTCCTCCCCGCTTTCGGCAACGAAAATATAATTGGCTATCCTCTGATTTAACAGCGACCCTTTAATCAACTTCTGGTCTGCCGTGTCATCATCTACCAACAGTATTGTTACTTGTTTCAGTGCTTCCATTGTTACCCCCTTTTTATTCAATTCTACATTCTCTTATTCTCCAACCTTTACATTTCTCTTACCATTTCATTGGCTGCTATAGCTTCGTTTGCTGCCGAAATGGTAAACCAGAAGGTTGCCCCTTCGCCATACTTCGATTCAACTCCAATTTGGCCGTTATGCCTTTCCACTATCTTCTTGCACACGGCAAGCCCGATTCCCATCCCCTCGTATTTCTGCCTCGAATGCAGACGTCTGAACATCGTGAAAATATCATTGTGGTACTCCTGCTTGATTCCGATTCCATTGTCCTGGACTTCTATCCTCACTTTGTCGTTGTCGATTTGTTTGGCCCTTATTACTATTCGTGGTCGGATTTCATCCCTGCGATATTTGACACCGTTGGCGATAAGGTTCTGCAATAGCTGCCTCATCCCAGTGAGGTCGGCTTCGACCTTCGGCAAAGACTGCTGGACTTCAATAGTCGCACCGGTCTCTTCCAGCAGTTCGGCAAGTTCCACCTGCTCCAAATGCTCCACAATTTCATTCAAATCGACCGCCTCGAATGAAAAACTATTCGTGCCCGCCCGCGAATATGTTAGTATCCCATCCACCATCTCCTGCATCCTGTGCGCCCCATCTATCATAAAGCCCAGGTTCTCCTGGTCATCCTTGCTGAGGTTTCCTCCGAGGGAGTCTTTCAGCATCTGGCCAAATGAGGAAATTTTGCGAAGCGGCTCCCGAAGGTCGTGAGACGCTATGTAAACAAAATCCTGAAGTTCACGGTTTGACTTCTCGAGTTTCTTTGCCGACAGCTTCAGTTCACGGTTCAAAATTCGAAGTGCCTCCTCTGCCTTTTTGGACTTGGTAATATCGCGGACAGTCGCCTGCAATAATTTCTTGCCTTCCAGTTCCATTCTGGTAAGCAACACAGTAGCAGGAAACTCTTCGCCACTTACCTTTTTGTGTGTCCACTCGAAGAAATTAGTTCCTTCCTTCATTGCCTTTTCTATCATCTTTTTGGTTTTTACAGATGAAAGCTCTCCGTCGGGCTGATATTCAGGCGATAGCTCCCACGGACCTAAAGAAACACATTCAGCTTCACTTTTGGTACCAAATAGCTTGAATGTGGCAGGATTGCCTGAAGTAAACTTCCAGCTTGGAGGTGCAAGGGTCATAATGGCGTCTTTTGAAGATTCATAAAGAGTGCGATACCTTGTTTCGCTTGCCTGCAACTGCTTGGTGGCGGCTTTGAGTTGCTGCTCGCTGGCACATAATTGTTGGTTGGCTGCCTTTAGCTGTTGTTGACTGGCAGCCAATTGCTGGTTGGTGGCATTAAGTTCATCTATTGATGTAGTTGTCTTCTTCAAATCTTTGGTCATCTGGTCAAATGCCCTCGAGAGCTGGCCGATTTCGTCTTTTGCATTTGTGCCCACTTTATAATCTAAATTCCCCTGGCCTATTATTTCGGCCCCCCTGTGGAGTTTATGAATCGGTGCAGTTATAACTCTTGAAACTAAGGTGCCAACTATCCACACTATAACCATACCGGCACAGCATATAATAATGAAGAGAAGTTTCGTCACAGCCAGAGGTGCCAAGGCCTCTTTCTCATCAATCTCTGCCAGAAGTCCCCACCCCATCCGGGGTATATGGTCGTATACTCCCAGAACCTTAACTCCTCTGTAATTTCTGTATATGGGAAACTTGTGCGGATGGGGTTTACTGCCAAATTTTTGATAATCTGCAAGGCGTCTTCTTATATCTTCGGTATCAACTTTTTGTTTAAGGAAGGTGTCTTTTACAAAAAGGGAAGGTGTTATCATATACCCGTATTTGTTTACAAGATAAATCTCCCCTGTCTTACCTAAGCCGGTTCTATCTTCTACAATCTTATTTATTTCTGCCATTGAAACTCTTGCGGCAACCACCCCTGAAAAAACAATATTTTCTTCATCAAAGACCGGTGCGGAAAAAGCAATGGAATTTATCTTCTTATCCTGCGATACGTAGGCATCTGTAATAAAAGCGCCCTCTCCGGCACCCAGAAAATAGGAATCACCGCTCTTGTCTTTTCCAATATCCTCTTTTGTGCTTGAAGCAACAATTATTCCATCTCTGTTCAAAACAAAAAACTCATAAGCATTTTTCGTTATCCTGTTCGTATCGTTTAATCTTCGTATAACATCGTTTAGTTTTTGGTTATAATCTTCATTCTCTTTGTCCGCCAATAAGAGCCGTTTGATGTCAACACTC
>JBDRKD010000070.1:0-4942 GCA_043814255.1 Microcaldota archaeon | reverse complement strand
AGGTGATGAGGGGTTAAGGAAGCTTTATACTACTTCAAAATCTGCCACTTGGAGGTTTTGTAGAATAATGGGAGTCCCAACAAAAAAGAACCAAAGTATTGAAACGATTGCGCCTTTGTTGTTTAAATTTTTAGAAACAATGTATGCAAAGGAAATCAGAACTAACGTTGACGCTAAGAAGTTACTTACCATTAAAGCTAAAGAAATGGCAGTTTGTCGTAAAAATGGTTTAGGTTACTTTTTACCGTTAGGCTGTCTTGCGGGTTTATGGTCATACGTGAACGAGGATAAAGGAATAGAAGCAACGCAAATACAATGTCAGGGTAGAAACGATGATGAATGCCTATTTTATTCTGGTCCGTCTGAATTTTTGACTTCGCCAATAAATGCAAATGATTTCGAGACATATGAAGATGCTCCGGGATATTCTTTGATGAACAAAACTGTGCCGATCAACGGATTGAGTTTAGAACAGTTAATTAACAATTATTACTTCCAATATAACTCTGGTCTTTTGGAAATGTGGGGAGAAAGATTCTTTCCGTTTGAAGTTGGGTATGTATATATTCTCGAGGCATCTATGCGAGACTTGGGGATAGAATCAGCTCTTTATGAATCTTCTTTTGATTTTTATAAAAAATTTGCTAAACACATTGAGAAAAAGAGCCTCTCTTTTTCTGATTCTCTCATGTGTGCTCTTGGGTGGGGTAAAATCAGTAGTTTTGGTGTAAAAACAATCATTATCCAAGTAGAACATTATCCCTGGTGTAAGATGTTTGACAAAAAAGGAAGTTTCCCATTAATAACTGGAGCAATATCTGGTCTTTGTTCTGGAATTAAAGACAGAGACATTAAATTCAAAATAAAAAAAGCTGTTTTGCTTGATAAACTCACGTTAGTTCTTGAGGAGATAAATTGAAAATAAAAAATATTCCTGAATTAAAAATCGCACTCAACCAAGCTTTAATACCTATGATATTGGTTGTGGTGATTCCAAGTACTTTTTTAGGATTTGTTGTTTCGGGTAGTTCTGATTTAATAGGACTTATTTTTGGCATATGGATAATTGCAACCATGGATATGGGAGGAAACGCTCTCAATAATTTCATAGATTGGGGGATTGACGAAAGAAACAAAAAACGACTGGAACTTCACAGAATACTAGATAAAAAAGAATTGCTTTATCTATCCTTTTTCCTTTTTTTATGTTCTGTTCCTTTTTTGTTTTTTGGAAACTATTATCTTAAGGCAGTTATATTGGTAGGATACTTGGTTGCTATAGGATATTCAGTTTGGTTAAAAGCAAAGGATAGGATAATTCTAAATTATTTAAATATCGCCCTGTTTTATGGTCCATTTGCTTTTCTTTATGGGTATTTTGCTTCCACCGGAGACATAACAAATCTGATGGAGAATATCTGGATGCTGATATTCTTATTTCTAGTTGATATGGGTTTTTCAGTCACAAAAGATTATGAAGATGTAGAGGGGGATAAGGCCCTAAATAAAATCACCATGCCCGTCCGCTTTGGCAAAGGAAATTCTCTAAGATATCAATTTGTTGTAATTACTTTGGCGTTTCTCTTAGTTGTATTTCTGTCTTTTGTTAAGTTGATAAACGTTCTCTATCTCGTGGTTCTTCCCTGTTATTTTGTAGCGTTATATTGTCTTGGGAAAGTAAAAGATACGGAGGATAAAAAAAGGTATCACCTAGCTCACAATATAATAAGAGTAAACGCATTGGCATCTAGATTAATTATTGCAATGGTATCTTGCGTCCTGAGAACCAAGATTATTTAATTACTCCTTCTCCACAACAACTCCCTCCTTAGTTATGGAGAATGGTTTTGCTTCCAGGTTATTATTAGTGGAACGCATCTTCTTCACTGCGATTGTCCTCTTGTTCAACGCCTCAAGCCACGAAACCTTCAGGACTCCATCGCAGACGAATGATGAAATGGTATCCCGCGAGAGATACGCTGCGTTCTCCGGCATCTCTGCAGTCAGGAGTGACGTGCAGCCCCATGAGCGGATGTTGCCTATTGTGTTGAGCACTGATGCGCGCGTGGCTGCCTCCTCTGAAACCAGGGTGCTTGCGGAATCCATCTTCATCCCGATATTGGATGCCAGGTCAAGCCTTGAGTTCACCTCAAGGTAAACGAGCAGCACTGAAAGCGAGTCAATCACAACCCTGATCGGCTTGAATGACTTTGCGATTTTATCCATCTCCGCATTAACGTTAATCACATTCGTCTTCGGCATGTTGAAGCACAGTATCTTGAAATTCCCTTCCTTCTCAAGTTTCTCAAGGTCCCATCCGAACTGGTTTGCCTGGTCAAGTATGCTCTGCCTGTTCTCCTCAAAGGAGATGTAAAGTGACTTCTCATTGTTCTTAGGCCCCTCGACCAGGAATTGCAGACCGAAGATGGTCTTGCCCGTACCTGGCGAACCTGAAATGAGCACAACAGAACCCTTTGGGAAACCGCCTTCGATCAGCTCATCGAGGCCGGCAACGCCCGTTTTAACCCTATCCATACGAATCACCCTTTTACCAGTATAATCCCGTCCTCCCCGATATTTATTGTTTTCGGAACGACGTCATGCCTTGTGGAGCGCATCTTGCCGATTGTGAGCGTGCGCTTCCCTATCGACTCAACCTTGGAGAGCTTTATCACCCCGTCGCATATGAACTCCGAGATTGTGTCCCTGGAATACCACGAACTCCCCTCCTGCAGCTCGGAAGTGAGTATTGCGGTTAGGTTGTAGGCGCGCACGCGCCCGACCAGGTCTGCAACTGCCTTGCGCCTAACTGATTCATAGTGCCTGTCGGAAACTCCGAGCATCTCCATCGATTTCGAGTCCACGAGAACATCGGAATAGACCTGCAGTGTCGTTATCGAATCAAGGACAAGCCTCTGGGGCTGGAATTTCCCGATGAGCTCGTCAATCTCAGCCAGAATCTTCTCGATGCTTGTATGCCCAAGCTGCAGCGTAATTATCCTGAGCTTGTGTTCCTTCTCGAACTTCTCAATGTCCCATCCAAAGCGCGATGCCTGGTCAAGTATCAGCTCCCGCGTCTCCTCGAATGTGATGTATATTCCCCTCTCGCCGAGCTTCGCCCCCTCGACCAGGAATTGAAGGCCGAAGATTGTCTTCCCAGTGCCTATAGACCCGGATAGGAGAACTGACGTATTCTTTGGGAAGCCCCCTTCAATCAGTTCATCTAATCCTTCTATTCCAGTCTTGACCCTATCCATGAATAGCGTTAGTTCTCACCAGTATTTAAAGGTTTATTGGCTGGTTTGGAACGCCCCAGATATCACTGAAGAACATGCAGCCGTAGCTGCATTATAGGTCAACCACTACGGGGATGGGTGCCCAGGCGCCACAGTATCTCGCTTGGTGACTGTAGTGTTTGGCATGTAACTGAACTGCGCCTTATTTATAGGAGAAACAACCTAAATTATATCATGATGTTCCATGCAAGGAAAAGGGCGATGACCAACAGGGAATGGCTAGATTTCTCCATGCGTGCGCACTACAGGACGAGAATCCTGCCGAATAAGATAATGGAAAGCAACATGGGAAATTCGCTAACTAGGAAGGCGCTCAGAACCGGGCTCGCCATGCTCGCGGTCTCAAGGTCTTCTGTAATCGCTATGGAGAGGAGTGTAAAGTCATTGATGATTTCTTTCGGTGGGAGGAGAATAGCTGGTGAGTTTAAGGCAGACACGATGCCCCTTTTCAGGAAGGGAACCCTGTGGGAAAGTGGAGAGAGATCATTTAGGCCCGCTTTCGCTTTTTAGGCCTTGGGGGTTTTTTCTGCGGGTCGCGTATTCAAGCATCTTCTTTATGTCATCGCGCTTTACGCTCTGGAGCCCCTGCTTTGGGGGCACTCTCCGCCCGCTTTTCTTGAATATCTCCCGCAATCTCTCTGCCTTGGTTCTGCGTTTGGGCGCTTCACCCATGTAGACACCCTTCTGGTAGAGGAGTTTTCTCAGATCTATGCCAAGTCCCCCTGCGAGTGAAACCATCCCCTGCACGTCCCCGGAACGCCCATACCGCAGCAGGGAATTGAGTATGCGCTCGTACTTATCAGTCAACTTGAGCGACGCCTTGTATTGGCCTGGGTGGGAATGTTCCTTAATGCCCAAAGCCTCTTTGGAGAGGAGGGTGTTTATATGGGAAAAAAGCAGTTCCATGGAAAGCTTGATTGATTTCCTTGCTTTGCCATCCATGAGCTCCCTGAACTCTGTGTTCAGTGAGACAAGGCCGCTTCTGAAAGCCGATAGCGGTTCGGGAATGCGTATGGGGCCTTTCACATATGCGGGGTCTGAGAGACCCGAAGGACCGCGCGTTGTGAGAACGTCGATTGATTCTCTGAACCTCTTGCTCTTTTTTTTGAATGTATAGACCTCTGCCACTGCTTTCTTCGGAAAGAAGGCCCCATCCAGATCCTCAGAGAGGGAGACGAAAATGCGCGCAAAATAGAGTATCTTCTCATTGTCTTCCAACTGCACAGCTGACTCGCGCAGGCTGTCGACGGTCCTTAGTTCCGAGAGGAGCTCGTCTGGAGCAGAATGGGCGCTGGGAGGGGGGTATGGGGCCGCGTATGTCTTAAAAGTAAAGCCTAATCTCGGCTTAATTGTGCCTATTCGAGGCCCTCTTTTCATTTCCCAGTCGCCCGAATGATAATTTAAATACCTTATATAAAAAGGTTTCTTAATTAAGTGCCTGAAACGCAGGGGAAGCTGAAAAAGCAGGTGTTTTGTCTTTCTTACCCAAAGCCACGAGGGCGCTATTTATATCGAAAAGCAGGTTCCCTGAACTCCCTTCTCTCGAGGCCTCCAGGAGTTTCCTTATAGAGTTTCTCTTTCTTGACGTGAGTTCAGGTGAGCAGAACACATAACCGCAGAGTATTCTTATGTGGTGGGCATTTGAG
>JBDRKD010000069.1:0-9358 GCA_043814255.1 Microcaldota archaeon | reverse complement strand
GGGATAGATGAACCCCCATCTATTTAACGACATTTATCTTCCCATATCTTCCTGCGGAAATCTGTTTGGCTCCCTTGAATTCCGAGACCCATCCGTTCTCGATTTTGACTTTGTCGCCAATCGAAACGCCATCTATGTCGTCTCCCCACAACGAAAGGGTTATCTCACCACTGTCATCCTTTATTGTTGCGTTTGCAACTCTTGTCTTTTTACCGAACTTTGTCACGACATCTCTTGATTCGTCAATAGCGGTAACCTCGGCTTCAACATCCACATTACCTATTCCGGATTTCAGTTCTGATATCTTCATTTTTTCACCTCGCCACTAAAAGCGCGTTTTGTATTTCTGAACATATATTTATAAAATACTTCTCATCTGGATGGTCTCTTTTTGATGGAAGCGAATAGTAGCGGGAGCAGAACAGTTGCATCGCCGTCAATAGTCACGTACCTCGCGTTCTCCTTTACCTTCCCCCAGGAAACAGCCTCAGTAAGCCTTGCGCCGCTCAAGCTCCCATCGTATTGGGTAGCTGTTGTGATATAAACCGCGTACTCGAGCCCACCCCTAAACTGATTCCACCATATCGTATGGTGCTTTGAGATTCCGCCCCCAACCATCAGAGCTCCGGATATCTTCGTATCGAACATGAGGTCAGAGAGTTCCTTCTCATCCTTCAGAATATCTATCCTGAACTTCCTTCCTTCAGAGAACATGAGCAGGTTTGTCCCAAAAGCACCATCCGTTATTCCTGGAACGTAGATTGGTATGTTGTGTTTTGCTGCCTGATGCAGTATGGAACCCCTGTCCTTTATCCTTTTTCCAAATTCATGCAACATCTCTCTGGGGCCCCATATATCCTTCTCTTTCACCAGTTCCTCAAGAATTGGGGTCATCCCCTTTTCTATTGGCGGTCCGTAGTCGCTGTTTGGGATGAGTATATTCCCAAGCCTGCATATGTTCTTCTTGTGGAGGTCAGCATCATTCAGTTCGAAACTTCCCTTATAGTACTTGCCCCCCCACGCCCGCGCGAGGTCATGGTCAAGTGTCCCACACGTTGTTATGATTGCATCGAATTCGGATACGCATTCTGCCAGAACCCCTCTGATACCTGTAGAGACTATGCATGCAGGAAACGAAAGAAAACAGGTACATCTCTTATCATCAAGCATTCTTTGGAGTATCTCTCTCCCCTGGGCGAGATGTGATGCGGTGAAGCCGCCAGACATGCCCATCTGCTTTATGAGTTCCACAACACCCATATTTGGAGAGAGTTGCATATCCCTTACTGGATTTTTCAATCTTACTCCCACCAGAACCAGCTCCTATGCATCGGCCTTTTGGAATATGCGTATTGTGCTCGTCTTAATCGTGACTGGAATCGGAACCGCAACTTCCGTAAGCTCAACAGTAATATCCTCCTTGGCTTCGTCGAGTTTGATCACTCTTGCTTTCTCTCCCTTGAACGGGCCGCTCACGAGTTCAACGATATCCCCTTTCGATATTATCATGCCAACAGGTTTTGCCACAATAAGCGAATCGATTTCTTTTGGGTCCATTGCTTTGGACAGGACTCCTTTGATATGCGGTATGCGCATCGCTGCCTGTCTGACTGCAACCTCATCTTCAGCCTCTACGAGAAGATACCCATGGAGCTCATCCATGGTGGCTATCGAGTAGATATCGAGTTTGTTTTTCCTAATCTTGTTCTTAAGAACATCCGCAACAACCTTCTCCTGCCCAGCAGTTACGCGATATATGAAAATCATCTTTATCACTTCTCCATGTTTTTATGTGGCCATGTTCACATAATTGAATATTATCGTTATGAGGAAACCAACAAGCCCTATCAGCGCCATCCCAAGGCCCGTGACCTTGGCTATCATCCAGTATTCTTGGCTCTTCGGCCTGTAGGACACCCTTAATACCCTCATTGAACGTTGTATGAATGAATTTATTTTCTCTATCATTCCAACACCTGCTCAGTTTATAAGATCTATATCAAACTCTTCATCAAGTTCGGACCCGCTCTCAATTTCAATCTCGTAATGCGGGAGCTTCGCACCTGCTATGACAACTAGCACCCGGAGTGAATTCTTATGCAGTTCCTTATCCACCCTGGCCCCCCAAATAATGTGTGAGTCAGGTTTTATGCGCTTCGAGACTTCCTTGACCATGAGTTCAGCTTCCCTCAGTGTCATATCTTCTCCACCGACGACGTTTATGAGCGCCCTGTCGGCTTCAGATATATCCACATCCAAAAGCGGGCTGCTCATCGCAGTTTCTATGGCTATGAGCGCCCTTTGGTCGTATTTGGCATCCTTCGTGGCTTCCCCCATCCCAACAACCGCGCACCCTGCATTCTTCAGCACTGTTTTGAGGTCCGCGAAATCCAGATTCACAAGCCCTGCCATTGTAACAAGTTCTGCAATCCCTTTAACAGAATTGGACAGTACTTCATCAGAAACCTTGAATGCGGTGTTAAGCGGCAGGTCGGGAACCATTGTGAGGAGCTTGTCGTTTGGGATGACTATTACTGTATCAGCATGTTTCTTGAGCTTGTTCAGCCCATCCAATGCGTTCTCCATCCGTTTCTTCCCCTCAGAGGTGAATGGCAGCGTGACAACAGCTATTGTGAGTGCCCCCATGTTTCGGGCCTTATCGGCAATGAAGTGTGCGCTTCCTGTACCTGTGCCTCCCCCGAGTCCACATGTAATGAACACCATGGATCCGTTCTTCAGAGCATTCTGAATATCGCTTTCTGATTCCTTCGCAGCGGCCTCCCCGAGTTCTGGGTTTGATCCGGCTCCGAGCCCCTTGGTCGTTTTGCGTCCAAGCAATATTTTCTTGTCGGCCCTGATTCTCACAAGGTGCTGGACATCAGTGTTAGCCGAGATAAGTACCGACCCCTCTATCCCCATCTCTCCAATACGTGCAAGAGTATTGCAGCCGCTGCCCCCAGTACCGATGACATATATCTTCGGCTTGGATTCCTCTAGGAATTTGAATAGTTCCTCGTCTTCCTTTGAGAGCGTCTGTCCCTCAGGCAATATGTCTTTAAGCATTTCTTTATTTTCAGTCAACCTATCCCCTCGCACTATGGTGTTTCGAGAACGAGTGTAATGATGTTGTTACTAATATTTATAAGTATATCTCTAGTATCTGGCACGAGAATGCATAAGCGCATATCCAATCATTGTAATCTGGATTTAAATTGAGTCATTCCACCCATTTTAGATGGGTGGTTGAGGTGGAATGACTGCAGTCAAATGCTCGGCGAGCGCCCCAAGTGAAGCGAGCATGCCGCCTGTCTATGACGGGTGGTGGGCGCGAGCATTTGACATGGCCAATTCAAACCCAATGGACTTGAAGCATTTATATATTTAATCTGCGAAATCACTCTAGTTTTTTCGATGTGATGCAATGGTTAGTCCAAACGTCAGAGACATCTGTAGGGATATAAAGGCCTTGAAGATACAGGGCGCGAGGGAGGTTGCGAAAGCAGCTGTTAGGGCTCTTGACATACAGGCAAGAGAGTCGAGGGCATCCACTCCTGAGGCACTCAGGGGGGAACTCATTGAGGTTGCGGATATGCTCGCGTCCACGCGCTCCACAGAACCAATGCTCAGGAATTCCCTGAGATATTTTTTTGCGAGGATAAGGGAGGAGAACCTTTCTAGTGTGCGAGAGCTGCGAGAGTTGCTGAGGCGAGAGAAGAGGGAGTACATGGAGGGATTGAAAAGAAGCATCTCCGCAATAGCTGAATATGGGGCAAAGGAGCTCCCCAAGAAATGCACAGTGCTCATTCATTGCCACTCACATACAGTCATGGGAATAGTGAAGCGTGCGAACGAGATGGGGAAGGAAGTGGATGCGATATGCACAGAGACGAGGCCAATGTTTCAGGGAAGGATAAGCGCTAATGAGCTTTCGAGAGCAGGCGTTCCAACGACACTCATAGTTGATTCAGCTGTAAAAAGTTTCATAAATGATGTTGACGCCGTCCTTGTGGGCGCGGATTCAATCGATTCAGTGGGAAACCTTATAAATAAAATCGGCACATCAACAATAGCCCTTGTGGCGTCTGATAGGGACATCCCGTTCTATTCCGCAGCAGAGATGTACAAATTCGACCCAATGTCGCAGTGGGGTACAATCAGCCAGATAGAGGAGAGGGACCCAAAGGAGGTCGCAGAGCCCAGGAGATTCAGGGGGGTCAACATACGCAACCCTGCATTCGATGTCACTCAAGCAAAATACATAACAGCGTATGTAACCGAACGGGGAGTATTGCCACCTCAGAGCCTTCTCGGGATGGCAATACGGAAGGGGCTTGGCATTGAAAACCCTATGAACCGGTGATAAAATGGAAGAGAACAACCAGCATACCAAGAACAACACGGATGGTTTCAATATTAGGGAGTACCGGTGCAAGGTCAAGTATTTTGACGTATCCACCGGCAAGAACATAGTCGTGCTCAACAAGGAACGGGCAATGGAGGAGGACATATATGTTTCCGATAGGGTTGTTGTGCAATCAGGAGAAAAGAAACTCACGTGTGTTGTCGACCTTTCCAGCGTATTGGTGAAAAGGGATGAGATAGCGATGTTCCACGAGTCTGCAGCGAAGCTTGGGGTGAAGGCAGACCAGGAGGTCATAATCTCGCACGCACGCCACCCTATATCAGTTGATTATATCAAAAAGAAGATGAACGGGGAGGAGCTTTCTGAAGAGGAAATCAATACAATCATAACCGAGGCAATGGATAACCGCCTGAGTGACGTAGAGCTCGCGTCACTTCTCACCACAATGTACATACGGGAACTCTCACTAAATGAAACAGTCGCATTGACAAACGCAGTGGTGGCGACAGGCGAACAGCTTGTCTTGGGAAAACATCCTGTTCTTGACAAGCACTGCAGCGGAGGGGTAGCCGGGAACAGAACAACAATGCTGGTGGTTCCGATAATAGCCGCAGCAGGACTCTATATCCCAAAGACGTCATCAAGGTCGATAACATCCGCATCTGGAACAGCCGATACGATGGAGGCCATTGCCGAAGTAAAATTCAGCATAGATGAGATGAAGGAGATAGTGCTCAGGCACAAGGGGTGCATTGTTTGGGGAGGGGCCATAAATCTCGCTACGATAGACGACAAGCTCATAAAGATACGCCACCCGCTTAGGCTGGATCCGAAAGGCGTTCTTCTCGCAAGCATACTTGCGAAAAAGAAGTCCGTAGGCGCGGAATATGTGGTCATAGATATTCCTGTTGGCAGGGGTTCTAAGATAGAGAATGTGGAGGACGCAAAGGCCCTTGGCAAGGACTTCATAAACGTCGGCTCCAAGCTCGGGATGAAGATTGAGTGCTTCATAAGCGATGGTTCCGACCCTGTAGGTATGGGAATCGGTCCCGCACTTGAGTGTGCTGACGTATTCGATGTGCTCCGGAACAAAGGTCCGCTTGATCTGAAGGACAAGAGCATCCAGCTCGCAGGAGAGCTTCTTGAACTGTGTAAGAAGGTTCCGAAAGGCAGGGGTGCGGCAGTTGCATCGGATATCCTCAGTTCTGGGAAGGCATATGAAAAGATGAAGGACATAGTCGAAGCACAAGGAGGCGACAGAAATTTAAGCAGGGACAATCTCCAGATAGGAACAAATATCCATAAGGTGTGCGCGAAAAAGGACGGGAGGGTTCAGCACGTGGACAACCTACTGATTTCAAAAATCGCCAGAGCGGCAGGGGCCCCAAAAGACATTGGGGCAGGCGTCATATTGCATTGCGAGCATGGGGACAAAGTGAAGGAGGGAGACGTTCTTTTCGAAATTGTTTCCGAAAACGAATCAAAGCTTGACTTTGCAATAAAGTCACTCGAAACATGGTATCCTATCGAGCTAGAGAGGCTGATTATAGGCAAGCTCGTGGGAGATGGCTATGTTTCTAAATATTAGGGGGTGTTGTGTGTGAAAGTTACGATTCAGGCAATGGTTGAAGGGGGAAAGGCCAGTTCCGGACCGCCTCTTGGGCCAGCTCTCGGTCCAATGGGCGTTGACATCAACGAGATCATATCCACAATAAACGAGAAGACAAAGGGATTCGCTGGAATTACGCTCCCAGTGAAAGTCATCGTGGATAAGGAGAGCAAATCATTTGAGATAGAGGTGGGCAGTCCGCCAGTGAGTGCGCTAATAAAGAAGGAACTCGGGGTTCAAAAGGGCGCGAAGACAAAGGATGAGACTGCAGGGGACCTGCCACTTGAGAAAATAATAAATATTGCCGAAAGCAAACTAGATTCGAACATCGGCAAGGATGTCAAATCCCTAACGAAGCAGGTTTTAGGCACATGTGTTTCCATGGGGGTGACATGTGGTGGCAAAGACCCACGGGAGATGATAAAGGAGATAGATGAAGGAAAGCAGGATGGCGCTTTCAAGATGTGATAACCAATGGTTCGGGCCTTTACAGTATGTATGCTGTTTTTGCTCCTTTTGGTAGGGTCTGTTAGCAGTTCATCGGTAAAATGGCAGTCGACAATATCCTACAAATATCCTCTAACATCCCTCTCTACAGATGGCGAGAGGCTTTTCGTTGGCAACAATGCGGGGTTTCTAATGGCCATCAACAAATCCAACGGGAAGCCAACATGGTCCACCAGCATCGGAGAGTCGCTTCCCACAACCCCGTTTTACTATCTCGAAAGAGTTTATATCGCATCTTCTGGCGGAATCATCTACGCAATAGATTCAAAGACAGGCATCATCATCTGGAAATACAGAACCCAAGGAACCTTTTGGGGGTCATCACCGTACGTTTACAACGACGTCGTGTATGTGGGTTCCGAGGATGGGAACATATATGCACTCAACATCACCGATGGGCGTTTGAAGTGGCGGTTTAACACAAGCGGACCAATCCGGTCCACCCCGCTTTTGGATGGCGGAAGGCTTTATGTAGGGTCTGGAGACTCCAATGTCTATTGCCTAGACGCATTATCCGGAAATAGGATATGGAGTTATAAGTTAGGCGACCAGATATGGACTTCATCACCAGCGATATTCGCAGATATAATATATATTGGCGCAATGGATGGAAAGCTTTATGCGATTAACTCCAGCAATGGACGGTTCCTGAGGGCCTTCAAGTCTGATGATTGGATTACCTCCACGCCAATAGCGTGGAACGGCGTCCTTTATTTCGGCTCAAACGACAACAAGTTCTATTCAGTTGATGCCCACACACTAAAACTGAGGTGGAAATATGTGACAGATGGTGCAATCCAATCCCCACCGGAGTTGGTTATATCCACCATTGGAACATCAATATACTTCGCCTCAAATGACGGCCGCATATATTCCATCAAGGCCACTAACGGGGTTCACCAATGGAACATGTCCATTGGAGACTGGGTCTCATCAAACCTTATCATTGAAAAGGACTTGATATATCTTACATCCTATGATGGGAATATCTATTGCATCTCTGACTTATCCTGCAGCATGAATTATCCCCGTGAGAATTCAACAATCGATACTGACTCGTTTGTGCTGAACGGAACGGCAACCGCAAGGGAGAATCTAGCAGCTGTCTATGTTCGAGTTGCTGAGGGGGATTGGCAGCGGGTCAGTGGGAAGAAAGAGTGGTCCCATAACGT
This sequence comes from Microcaldota archaeon, assembly GCA_043814255.1. Taxonomy (GTDB): domain Archaea; phylum Micrarchaeota; class Micrarchaeia; order Burarchaeales; family JAKAKT01; genus CAZYPB01. The sequence continues at coordinate 1,707 of JBDRKD010000069.1, read as the reverse complement.
TTCCATCTCGCACCTCCGCTATGGAACTTTCGAGGTCGAATGCAAGGCAGAGGATTCGCTTGGTTCAGTGGAGAGTTCACCCTACCAAAAGACCTGGTTTATGAAAACAGAACCAGTTCCGCCGCAGGAGATGGAAGTCGAATACCCAGAGGAAACAGACGCCGGCCAACTGGTGACCATCAAAGTTACTGATCTCGATGGAAATCCTCTGAAAGGGGCGATATTGAAAATTGGTTCAGTTGAGCGCGTGTCTGATGAACAGGGATTGGTTCAGTTTATCGCGGATGAACCGGGAGAGCTCGTAATCGAGATAACACGGGAGGGCCATATTGCAAGAAGCATCCAGATCGAGGTCATGCAGCCAATGGACATCTATCTCTATGTTCTGGGAGGCGTCGTGGTTCTCATCATCGTGTTTGTGGCTCTACTCAAATTGAAGAAAATGCGGGCAGGGCGATAAGAATGATGCAATCCCGCGTAAGCTCCTTTTTCAGAAGAAACAGAGTTGATTCATTCATAATCCAAAGTTCAGAAACAACCGGAGCAAATTTTGCATACCTATCCGGACTGGAGCTTGACAATTCTGTTCTGTTGGCCCGGAGGGATGGCGAAACACTTCTTCTTGTCAACAGGATAAACGGAGAAGAGGCAAAAGCAAAATCGGATGTGGATGTATCTGTCTGGAAGAACAAGCGCGACTTCTGGAACACGGTCCTGGCTTTCACCAAAGGATGCCGGAGCATAGGATTTGACGGTTCTTTCCTCACCGCCGCATCCTATATCCAACTCAAGAAAAGAATGAAGGGAAAGTCGTTAACAGATATCTCAAAAGAACTTTCCACCCAGAGGGGCGTTAAGAATTCCAGGGAGATATCAATAATGCGCAAATCCGCCAGGATAGCGCGAAGCATAATCAATGAGTTGGCCATCGAGGTGGGGAAAAGCGAGCTTGATATCGCTAAGGAGCTCAGGTTACTGTCTGTTGAGAAAGGGGTTGAACCCTCATTCGAGCCAATAGTACTTTCTGGAAAAAACACCGCGATGCCGCACGGAAAGCCATCCAAAAAGAAGCTTTCCCCAGGCGATGTGACACTGGTGGATTTTGGGGTGAGATATAACGGCTACTGTTCTGACATCTCGAGATGTTTCTTCTTGGGAAAATGTCCAGATGAGCTCAAGGCATACCAATCGCTAAAGCAAGTCCTCAAACGTGCTTTGGGGGAAATGAGGGAAGGGGCGAGATGTTCCGATATCCCAAAATATTTCGATGGATATTTGAAGGAAGCGGGGTTGGAAGCGATGATACATGCCCCAGGGCACGGTATAGGATTGCAGGTTCACGAGTCACCCCATCTAGGAAAGGCATCAAAGGATATAATATCCAACGGGATGACTCTTGCATTAGAGCCAGCGTATTATGGAAAATACGGGGTAAGATATGAAGATGATATCGTGGTTGTTGGAGGGAGACTGAGAATCCTCTGATTATATGAACTGCCTGTTCATGAGGAATATGAATACGTCCCCAGTTACCAATGTTATGATTATCGAGAGCAGAATGTATGGCATAAAACAGGGCATGTTCTTGTATATCGGGAACTCCTTTATCGGAACATCCTTCAGTCGTTTAAGCTCTTTATCAGTCAGGAGTTTCTTTAGGTCATATTTCTTAAAAATAAACTGATACATTCTTTACACAGCTAAGAT
>JBDRKD010000068.1:0-30097 GCA_043814255.1 Microcaldota archaeon | reverse complement strand
CTCAAAAGATTTCTTATGCACGTTACACAACAGCCAAACATAATTGACATAGACTTGTGTCTTGGGGATTGGAATATTGAGCTCGATGTCGAGATAGAAGACCATAACTCATTCAGGAGATTGATGTTGGAATTGCGGACGAATTTCTCAACTCTGATTAAGAGCTACGACTCCCTATTGGTATTTCACGAACACACTTACACATATTATCCAATGGGGAAAGTGTATTATCCGATAAAAGGTTGAATGGGAACAAAACTCTTAAATAACCGTGTCGCTTTAACAAAATAAGACGTGCCCTCCCCTAGCTTTGAACCCCTATTTCTTCTCACTTATACTGCAGATATCAAACCCAATGCTCCCTTTCTCTTCCAGTCTTTTGAGCAGTTCCTCAAGAACCATCTTCTTTATTTTCAGGTATTTCTCCCTGCCTACTTCCACGTTGCCAATTGCGTAACGCTTGTTTTTCGTGTTGAAACAGAACGCCGAGTCCTGCAAATTCTCGCAGTTATGGCAGAACATGCACCTGGAGCAGTTCTTGCACGAATCCATGTCGAGGCAGGCGTGGTTTCTCACGCAGTCGTGGCACCGGATGCAGTATGAAGACTTCATCATGAGGATGCTTGACCCGAACACTGCCTCGCAGTCCTGAACATGGGTGCAATAGGCGCACTTCTTGGAAATAGTGGAGTCCCCTATCCTGTAGCAGTCAGTAGCCATGTAGAGTATGGGGGTTTTCACGTTGTTCTCGTTGTTTCCCTCGTCCAGATCAACTGGATAAAAGGCAAGCGGCTTTACTTTCTCTATGAGGTCATCCAGCTTCAGCTCCCCCCCATCGGGAAGCTCTATGTGCATCTTCCCCGCTTCATACGCCTCGTCCTTGCTCACCATTCTGCCCTCGGGCACGCGTTTGCTCCAGAAGTAATTCGAATAATACAGCTTGTTCCCGAAAGGCGTCGTGGTTTCCTTTATTTTTTCAATCCGTTCCCCCAAGAACTTTTCATAGTCGCCCAAGGGTCCAAGCTCCTTTTCAAATACCAGCTTGGTGGTGCCCCGGAACGCGTTTTCAACTGGCTTGAGATTTCCGCTCTCGGGCTTTCTTTTTGGGATTTTCACGCCCTCAAGAACGTAGCTTGGAATTGGCGCGAGACCAAGGTCGAACACCGAAATGAACCTCTTGTCTTTCCTTAAACGCCCCCTTATCTCGCTGAGCAGTTTCTTCTTTGTCTCCAGGTACTTGCCTTTCTCGAGATCCAGGTTGCCTATGCAGTATCGCTTTGATTTCAAGTTGAAGGAGAACATGCACTCCGTTGAGCCATGGCAGTTCACTGAAAAGAACATATCAGAGCAGTTGGTTATCAGGTTGCTGTCGAAACACCTTACGAAATTGTATCCGCCAATCGCCCTTATTAGATGGCGTGCTTTGAGAAGCGTGCTACAACCAAAGATGTATTCGCTGTCCTCCCGTATAAAAGCAGAATATGCTATGTATTTAGAGGTTACAATGTTGTGTGATTTGTAAACATAAAAACTGTCAGTGCAGTTGTCAACATCCTCAATGAATTTTGAATTGCCAAAAACCTTATTTCCAGTATAGTGGAATCTATTCTGGAGTGATTCAATCAGAGAATCAATATCTTTTATTTCGTTGATGTTTAAACTGAACTTTTTGTCATAGTCGATTTCATCCTGGGATATCAGTTTTGGGTTTTTTCCATACCTATCAGTTCCAATAATTACTTTCTTTCCGGATATTACTGATTTTTGTTCCATGTATGGAACGTAGTGGTAATGGCGGAGGTATGGCCCGAACTCTTCGAGCTCGCCTATCTCCCCTCCCAAAAGCAGGGAACACGTGCTCTTCCAGGCGGAGTTTATGTCCATCTTCAACCATAGGACTAACGGTGCTTAAGGGATTTAACCCTTTGCTACCAATATTTTACAGGTTGTTTTTTAAACATCAAAATACATAATCCAAACGAGGTGTTAGTATGAGTCCTGCAATTCAAAAGACCCCTGAAAGGAAACAGGTTGATTTGGAAGAGATGGGTATGGTTCCTAAGATGGTGAGCTCTGATATGAAAGGCAAATACGGAACCTTAGTAACTAATCAAGTGAGGATGACTGCCCTAAGTTATCAAGGTTATTATGCTAAGAACAGTTCTCTGTTTGGTAAGGTTGGGGAAAAAGATAAGATTCTACTCGCACTCCTTGGGATGCACAAGGCCGGCAAGCGGGCCGTAAAAGCACTCGAGGAAAAAGGGGCAAATTGGAGGACCTCCGGTGCATTGCGCAAGGATGATAAAACATTTATTGCAGCAGCTGAGAAACACCTTGCAGAACTTGAGAAAGCAGGTATGTCACTCAGTAATCCAGAGGGGATGTTAACGAAAATGGGGGAGTTTGGAAAAATCGGTGAGGGGGTAATTGAAAACGCGGAGCAGATGCCAATTTTTGGGGAGGCTAGAGCAGTTGAGGATCTTGGTAACCTGCAGAAAGGGGACCGCGTGATTGACTTTGGCGATGGGGTTATGCGCACGCTCCGCGGCGGAGATGTTGCAGAGACCGCAATGCTCTACATGTTGACATTCATGACGTGCCAGGGAGTTTCTGTTGAAAAGTTCAAGGAAATCGCGAATAAAGAAGGGGATAACGCGTTCTCGGATAAGAGCGACAGGAAATTCCTCTTAAAGCAAGGGATGTCTAAGTCCAAGATAGATGCGCTTGAGAAAAACGGAATGCTCGCGAAAGGCCTTGCAATGTTTACAGAGCACCGATTCAATGAGATGCCCGGCCATTTCAGCATTCATGCTAATCTCACATGTGGGCTCTCAGTTTTTGCGACCCCGAACACTTTCGTTGAGGGAGAGGCACCTGAGAAGCTTGATGTTGGAGGAAACCTCTCCATAACAAGGAGTGATGTGAGTGTAAACAAAGAGGAGGGACAGACGATAACTGTTTCAGTTATGAAAGGGATGGAAAGCCCCGCGGGAGAGGTTTACAAAAAGGTATATTCAACTAATGTAACAGCAGATGCTGAGGGAAACTATTGTATTGACATTCCGAAAAGCTATCTTGGCACGCTGAAATCAGGCGACTATCTGATTACTGCAGGCTATGAAGGAGAAGTCCTTGGGGAGAACCTTGCGTGTGAGACCCAGGTAGGACTTACTGTTGAAAAGAAAGCCCCAGTTAAAAAAGAGCAGCCGGAGAAGAAACCCAAGAAGAAGCGAGGCGTGGAGATTGCATTGAACATAGCCATGCCAAGAATAGACAGGTACACATACTCTCGAACGAGTAGATTTGGGAGGAGATTCACAAATGAAGAAATTAGAGAGGGGGATTTCACACACGGAGTACACAAATTTTCGAAGTTTCTAGCTAGGGAAAAGATAACCTCGCAGGTATCCGAGTTCGAAGTGCCTATACCTATCTCACAGTTAAAAGGAAAGTTCAGGGCAAGGGGCACAGTATCCATAGCATACCACAAAATGAACATAGTGGCACTTAGTGATCGTCATATGCCCTTGGTTACAAGATCTATGACAACTAAGGTAGGTGCAGGCGGTCAGGTTCTGTATTCGCCTGTTAATACTGCAAATGCCAGGATTACCGGGGCTGTCGGATTGTTCTTTAAAAGGATAGATGAAGACCCGACTCTTTTACGTGGACTCGAAGCCGATTTTGGCAACCCCACAACATGGGGCCGCATTGGTGCCAGGCTTGGGAACAATATTGGTGAGGCTTTGAGAAGAGCTGCAATCCATCCTGATAAAGGCCTTTTCCCATCGAAATCCGCCCTAGAAAGCTATGGAGTTTGGTACGAGAGACAAGTCAGGAATATAAGTGTAGGATTGGAGGTTACTGACCCTTCCAATGAATACAGAAACCTAAGCTTGAGAATTGGATATGTTTTCCCTGAAAAAAGCAAATAATTTCAAAACATATCCGTGAATATCCTGCAGAACTGCGTCTTCGCTTCAGCGAGGCTCTTTTTGAAAGAAATAGAGTTTTAAATTTTAGAAGCGTAACTATTATGCGTGTTCTCTGAATCCAGAAAGGTGGTGTCATGTATAAAGGACTTAGCTCTGGCCCTGTAAGCTCTCAAAAGCAGGTTACGCGCAGCCCGTTTCCCACTCTCAAAGATAGGCTTGGGGATAATAATACCATCTCCGTAAAGAGCATGGGTGTCGCAAAGCACGTCATAGCCAAAGCTGATTTGAAAACAGACTGGCTCAGCGAGCGCCAGATAGCCTGCGTAAGGGAACTCACCAAAGCAGCTAACGCGATAGACGGACTTCTTTACAGGCAGCTGACGCCCCACGGGCTTGAGATAAAGGAAACTCTGGAACGCTCTTTGGATTTCATAAGCGAACCAGGCGTTAAGGAAAAGGTCCTTGATTACTACCGCTACCTGGTGATGAACCACTGCTATTACGACCAGGTGCAGGGAAACAAGAAGTTCGTCCCGCAATTCACGCAGGAAGAGTTCCTGAGGGCTCTGGACCCCCAGAATGCGGAGGGGGAAGGCCAGCTTGCAGAACTAAAGGCAGTGCGCAAGGATTTCAAAAAACTGGCTGAAGGGATGTACAGCAACCCCGGGGAGAAGAGGCCGGATGGGGCCCAGTTCTACCCAAAAGACCTGACGGATGACGACATCAAGAAAGCCGTGGAAGCAGGAAACGTCTCTTCGGAAGATGTAAACGCAATCAACACCATAGTGAGGGGGGAAAAGCTTGCAAGTGGTGATTGGAACCTCACCACCGTACCGTTCGAACAGGAATACCGCGAGACTCTGGAAGTTGCGGCAGTTCAAATGAACAAGGCTGCAGATGTCATTGAACCGGAAGATGCGGCATTTGCGGAATACCTAAGGAAGAGGGCACAGGCGCTCCTTTCTGGAAAGAAGGAAGACTTTGATGAAAGCGACGTTCTCTGGATAGAATTGAAATCACCGGGCATAAACTTCGTTGTGGGGCCCATAGAGACATACAACGACATGCTAAGGTCTGCCAAGGCCTCTTACCAATCGATGCTCTACATAAGAAACAATCCTGAAACAGAGAAAGTAAAGGCAATTCTGGATGGAATGATGCAGAAGTTCATTGGCGCCCTCCCGTGCGAAGACAAGTACAGGAACCGGAGCACTGAGAAGCCTCCTGAAGTGGAATTCGTGGATGTGGTTACTTCCACAGGCTCCACGAACAGGCCCCGCACAACAGTTGCGTTTTCGCTTCCGAACGATCCTAAGATAAGGGCGGAACATGGCTCACGACTAACCCAAACTGTGAACCTTCTGGATGCGAAAACCGAGAGCACTGACGTGAGAAAGGCCATTCTGGATTTTGTTGATACGGAGACAGGAGGCTTCACGCGGGACGAGCTAAAGGAGGGGATGATACTGCGGATAGCATTCCACGAATACGGGCATCCACTAGGAGTCTGCCTGGATGGAGATGGGGGCATCATAGATTCCAGGATACCGCTTGGTGAATACCATGGCCCGTTTGAGGAGATGAAAGCAACGGTTCTTGGGATTAATTCCGCTACAGTGGCAGTACAGGAAAACAGGATGAACGAACGCCAGCTTAATTCGATGCTTATGGAGGGAGTTATAGAGGCAGTTAAATGGGCCTACTCCAGCAGGGATTTGTCGGGCGCGCACGCAAAGGCGACGCTCATGGAATTCAACTACCTTTTCAGCAAAGACGCAATTACCATTAAGGACGGCAAGTACTCTGTTGATTTCAAGAAAGCGGTGCAGGCCGAAAAAGAACTTGCTGCAACCATACTGAGAATCCAGGGAGAGGGCGACAAGCAGGGTGCGAAGGGGCTTGAGGACAAGTACGGAAAAATCCCGGAGCATATGAAAGGGGCGCTTGAGAAGCTCGACTCCAAGGACCTCCCGAAATTCGTCTACGTGGTCTTCCCAGAAGTCTGAGCTGACCCAAAGGTTCTTAGTCCAAAGATATATAATTTCCGTTTTCTATAGTTAATTGATGGATGTAGAACAGGCGTTTCAACATACGTTCAACAGCCTATTCGGGAAAGGGGATGAAGAGATAAGGCTTGATGATTTCAAGGACTACCTTTTCCAGTACGCTATAAAGGGCTCGAAAAGAAAATCATCGATTTCAGGGAAAGACGTAACACTTGTATCTAGTGATTACTGCGAGGACGCAAAGTTTATTTCCCAAGATGAAGTCGACATTAACAGGAAGTTCGAGCCCCTTTCAATAAACGAAGTAAAGGATATCGACAGCATACTGGAGGCATTGGGGGACAGGGCATATTATACCGGTAACAAGGTGCTCGGCAAATCCGACTTCGTGGAGGACGTCGATTTCTGCGTGGACAGTTTCTACGTGAGGGGCTCGTTGAACATCCAGCAGTCAAAATACGTGGGATACTCGTGGATGGTCAGGAGCAACAGCGAATACGCGTTCGGTTCCGCCTGGATGGGGGAGGCGAAGCACATAATCAGGACAATCGCGGCATACAACATAACCAGGTGCTTCGAATCGTATTACCTCGTGGACACGAGCGACTGCTACTTCTCCTACAACTGCGTTGGCTGCTCGAACGTTCTTTTCTCGTTCAACCAGAGGGGAACCAGGTATGCTATAGGGAACCTGCGGCTCCCGAAGGACAAGTACCTCGGGATAAAGAGCAAAGTGATGGGGGAGGTGCGGGAGAAACTCGTGAGGGACAAGTCTTTCCCGTCGCTGTTCCAGTTCTTCCCGCGGGTCGGGGGAAAACCTCCTGAGATAAGGGTCGAGGAGCGGAAGGATGAGCAGGACATGGGGAAGGTTGAGAAGGCGTTTGCAGCCACCTCAAGGATAGTGTTCGGGAAAGATGTCGGACCTCTTTCGAAATTGGAGGGGTGGCTCGGGAAGCACAGATCCAGGATTGAGGAGAAGCGGACGCCATTCGGGAGGCATACGCATACGTCTTCACTCTATTCTTTCATGAGAGACATCGATGACGCGAGGTTCGTGACAGGGGAGGAAGCGATGGAGCTGGGGAAGCTTTCCATCAAGCTTGATGAGGAGGGCATCGGTTTAAGGGAGTTGGTGGAGAAGGCCTCGAAGATTGCATATTACTCCCCGGAAATCATAACAGGGAGATGCCAGAACGTAATAGAGACACCCATAGCGGTGAGCTCGGTGAACGTCTACAGGATAGATGATTCCACCAACGGAAAGAACTCGGGAGTCTCGACGCTTGTGCTCAACTCAGAATACATATTCGGCTCTTATAGGGCAGTTAATTCGAAGTTCTGCATCAACTGCTACCACTCCCTCGATTTGAGCAACTGCTTCGAGATGGATAGCTGCTCGCACTCAAGGAATTCTATGTTCTGCCACAACTGCGAGAACCTGGACAACTGCATGTTCTGTTTTAATACCAAAACGAAGAGATACGCAATAGGAAATGTGGAAGTAGGGAGAGAAAGATATATGCGGATTAAGGAGATGATTGTTAAGCTGGTTCTGGAATCGCTTGAGAGAACGGGAGATTTCAGATGGGACATATATAATATAGGGTGCCCGAGCTCCAAAGACTAAACGAGAGCCCGCAGGTTCCTCAAACTACCCCAAGCTATATGTCTCTCCTTGTCACATGCAATGTGCACGTCTCCCCTAATAACCAGAGGCCCATCCTTTTCTGTCTTCAGCTCAATTCCCTCAAGCTTTAGTTTTTCAACGGGAACAAACATAGTCTCCAGATCGCGGACCAGCTGTTCAAAATGCTCAGATGATGACCTTTGGTGCACAGTACCTCTCCAGAATTCGTCCCCAATGCTTTGGTACTCAAGAACGACGCTTGCATTACTGAGATGTGTACCGCTTAGGTCCGTCAGGTTTGTCCCCGTCAATGCCTCTTGGGGGAGAACTACCACGAAATCCTGGTAGGTCCTGTTTATCTCGGCAATCTTGTCCATCGTCTCGTTTGCTTTGTGTTTCTCAAATGATTCCCTGGAGAATACAAATATCTGTTTGTTCCCCTTCACTTCGCCGTGCCCGCAGAAATCGGCATTCGAAACAAATTGAACATCTTTTGGAGGGGGAGGTATTTGATGCATTGGTTGATAATCTGCATTCTGCACAACGAACCATTTCAACTTGTTCCTGAATGACGAGGAGATAAGTTCTAGGTATATTGGCCCGCCGTTTTTATCCTCCAATCTCGGAACCATCTTAACAAGCCATCTCAAAAGCTCCTTTGCATGGCCTTCTATGCCCTTTCCTTTCTCCATAGGGTATGCCCCTGAAAGAATAGAGCTCATCACCATCCATTTCGTATCATCAAATACAACGTCTTGTGAGTGGCCCAAATCGAATCCAGTGACTTTACTGCCGATCCAAGAGCAGTATAAACCTTGCTTTCTGCTCCTCTCAACAATGGTTTCAATTGCTTTCCCATTATCAATAAGGATACTTCTTCCTGAAATCGCACCCTTGCCCATCCCATATTCAAACCTGATAAGGCCTTTTCCAGGACTCCCACCAAACAGAGTACTCTTCACAATCGCACTCATGAAAGGCATCAGTATCCTTCTGTCATTAAATGTGCTGGTGGATGGCTCGCCTATGAACTGGGATAGAAGAGCAGTCATCCCGGGTATGGACACACCGCTTACTTCCCTGAATGCCTTTGCAGTATCTGAGAAATAGCTTCTTATAATCCCAAAAAGCCCGTTTGAGAAAGACCTTTTTCGCTCTTCATCGCCCCCATATCTCCCCTGCATGTTTGCGAATGGAACTGACTCGTAAACGCCCCTTCCGAGAGAATCCCCAAAAGCATCAGATCGGATGTAGATGTGCCTCCCCTCGAAGAGTTCCTCAACCAAAGGCCATATAATCCTGTCGGACCATTGACCGAACGCCTCCTTGCTGGCTCCATCGTGCCTGAGTCTTTCCGCCCCCCATCCTTTCCTTGAACCAGAAACTATGACTCCCTCTTCGAGAATGTTGGAACTGACCACTAGGTTCCTCCTTGGGAACATCAATCCTGATTCCTCAAACATGTCTGCTTTCTTTATGATGTTCGCTGTTTTTGGCGCAAGCAGTCCTGTCCCAAAAAACGTTATCTTAGCAACCTTTTCTGGCCCAAGCCCGAACTCGCGGACTTGCCGTTTGGCCCGTATCCTACTCGAATGCATCGAAAATTCACTCATCTCGAATCACATTTTGTTGACGTAATATCGAAAGCCTGTCGGCTCCCGCAGCAATGTATTTTTCCAAATCGAATTTGGGAACCGTTGAGACTACTTGTGTCAGCTTCTGATTCCTCTGTTTGCTTTTCCTGGCCTCCCTTGCATTTCTGGCCATTTGAGTGGCGTGTGAAGCGCTCTCCAGGTCCTTCAGTTTATACCTGTATGTGGAAGAGACCCACCTCCACGTTTTGTCCTTTCTGTCAAGTGCGAGTATAAGTCCTCCTAAATCTTTTGAAGATTGCCTAAACACCATTTCAGCATCAGTTGCCCCTATGCGTTGTTTCAATGCTCTGAGCACTTCTTGCCAGTCTTTTAGATCCTGGGAATAACTCGCGTTCTTTCCGTGCATCTCTGCCTTCAGTATATATGCATCTGCAGCGTTGATGCGGATTTGAGTTACTGTTTCAGCAGAGTATATATTTCTGTTGGGTTGGAAGTTTGTAAGATTCTGCTGATCGACATAGGCCCCTGCCATTTTTTCGTACTCAACAGCCGCTCCACCGTAATCCCCTGCTTCTGCAATAGCTGAACCCAAGAGTCCGAATGCCCGAGCTCTCTCGCCATATGCATTAAATGCCCTTACGAAATTCCTGCTCCCAGAGAGAACCTGGACAGTTTCCTTAACTGTTCCCCTTCTTATGCTGCTGTTCGCAACTCTCCTATGGAGCTTTATTGCTTTCTCAAGCTTCTCGACCTTCACTTCCACCCTGTCCGCTGCTCCTGCCCATCTCTCGAACATCCTCGCCCTTCTTGTTTTAACCCAATTCGAGAAAGGAGAACCTGCTGCGAGAACTACGCGTTTTACTATTGTGGGTTTCGAGTTCTTCTGCATAGTATTACCACTAATTCCAAGGAGCATTTCTCCTGATGATAGCATGCATGAAATTTTCCATTTCTGCGATAAGAGTTTTGGTTGTTACTTGCACCCCTCTCCCCTCGATAATCTCCCTGAGCGAACGAAGTTCAAGTTCTTTCATACGTTTTATATCCATTGAAAATATGTCCACAATGTCCCTCAATTGTGGGTGGCCAGAGGATTCCGCTTCTTGGACAGCTTGGATCATAATGTTGAAATCACTTCTGAACACTAAGGCACAAACAACCATGTACAACATCTCTTTGTCCATATCCCTTCTCTCCAGTAGAATCTGCTTCAGGTTTTTTGCGGTGTCCATACCTGAGAGATACATAACTGCAGCAACTTCGAAATCTGTTTTCCCCCTTATGCGTTGCTCTAAAAAGGAGATATCGGCCCTCTTTGCCATGAATTCATTAATCTCTAAAATTCCATCCGAAAACATCTTTGAAATCGAACCTTCAGTTGGCGCAGCTGTAATATAGCTTTGAGGTATTTGTTTTCCCATTTCCAGTAATTCATTGATCGGGTTTCTGGCTAGGAGTGCGACTTTCTTCAAAGAGCGGATAATCTCCTCCTGAACCTCTTTTGGCTGGTTTCCAATACCCTTCGCTTTTTCGAGAATTGTCCTTCTCGCCGCTTTTGCCTCCGGAAGATCACGATCATATATTGTGCAAGTCTTCACTGCTTCCCTGAGCGCCACTATCTTTGCGTCGCTTGAGCTGCCCTGATGCTTTTCCGGAAAAGACCTGTCGCGCTTCCGGTTATTACCTGAGCTGTCATTATGGTGTCTATATAGCCTCATGTAACCCCCACACTAGAATAAGAGATATAATATGGGCTTTCGGCTATTTAAAGGTTCGTATTTTGTTAAATCAGGAGATGCGTATGCGAAGAGAGTGGATTCCACTCTCCCCAACAATCACCCGGGTGATTGAGGTTACGTCTTTCTCGTTCCCTTCGCAATTCACATCCATCTTCTTCCCTTCTGCCTCAAGGACTATGCATGCGTCCATCTCTTCTGCGATTTCCTTAAGCCTCCCCCTTATTACTCCACCGCCTCCTCCGCTTCCCTCAATCCAGTCACCTACCCTCTCGTAATCGCCCGCGGCCCAGAGAACCTCCGCAACATCATTCGCGTGCTGGTATTGTATAAGAGAAGCGCGAGAGAATGATTGCGCGTTGTATGTAAATGGGATTAGTGAGAGCAATAGGAACGCTGCGAGTAAAGAGAAGAACGCCTCCATTGTCAGTAAGAACCCTTTATTCGATACATGTCTCAAGGAACCCCACCTTCCCATATTCCGGAACCCATGCAACCCTTCTCAAGCAATTGTCCCCGCTCCCTCTCTCAAACACCCTCTCGCCATCCACAATCAGACGAACCCCGACCCGCCCCAAGCCAAACTCGCTCGCCAGCTCCTCCAGCTCGAGTGACTCGAGTTTTTGTAATTGGAGTTTGTGTTGGTAGGCCCTTGCATTATCAGAATACACTAGTTTTGATTTCACAAGATAATCTGACAGCAGGAGCAGTTTCGCATCCATTTCATTCGAATCGACCATCTGGAACGTCCGTTGTGCGATGAGGGCGTACGAGATTATTGCGACATATGTGATGAGTACAACTGCCAATGTTGCAAAAAGCGTGTCAATCGAGAACAGCGCCCCTCTGCTACACCGGTTCCCCATAATCCTCAACCACCAAAACATCCGATGCCCATGTGGCATCTCCCCTTGTACAATGTACCTTTCCCCCGACCTCCACGGCAGTATGTATGCCGAGTGGGAAATAGGTATAAGACCCGTCAAGCTCATAGTAGCTCGCTAACTCTGCCGTCGCTTCGGCGCATGACCTCGCAGCCAACTCTTCCCCAATATCATCAGCCCTGGAACCCAGATTCATGAAGAGGTAGAGCATTGCCAGGATGAACACTAGGAACGCTGAGAAGCTCACAAACGCCTCCAAACTAATCTGTGCCTTCACCTATAATCAACCCACGTCCCTTCCGGAATGACGGCTATTGAGCCAATCCCGGTCACTTTATCATAATAAGACACTCCCAGCACGAACTTTCCGGAGAATTGGGCACCAAGAACATCAACGTCTTTTGTGAAGAATAACCCACCCTTGGAGATACCTATCCTTCCAGACACTTTATCCACATCCAGGAATGATATGCACTTGTGAACCACGCTGGTTCTTTCCACTGGAAACTGCTCAACAACAATTGTCTTTTGGCTTGCAGACCAGCAGGAAGAGCATTTGAGTGGTTTCCCCGCGCGGGAGATGCGGCGCGGCAGGTCTTGGAGCTCTCCTTCCGTCGGTATGCCGCACCATATCTCCGCTTCGCCCCGGGGAAGATATTCATTCAAGGCTGCGAGCTTCCCTGCCGCGTTCTCTGCCCTTTCCTCCCGCGTGTTCCCATCTGAAGCTCCCCTGGCAAGTGATTGGAGCACTGCATGCTTAAAATCCAGTTTGGCATAGTATATCCTTTCCAGTTCCAGGACATAGGAGGATGTCTGCATCGAGTGCTCTCTTGTGCTTGAATTAACGCCCATTAGAGAGAGTAGTGCAACAGCAGCCACAAAAACAAGGAGTATGCTGGCAAGGCCGCGCATAATTTAATTGGACACGTAATCATTTAAATACGGCTTTTCTAAGAGAATTATGCGAAACCTCACTGCAAACGAAGTGATAGGGTATTTCTGGATAATAGTCCTCATGGTGTTCATGGCATTTGTCTGGTGGAAGGTCAACAGCCTCCTCTATGTAAGGGACGTGTGTGTACTGCAGAGTGGGTTCACTTGCATTGAAAAAACGCTGTCATTGGAAGGAGATGCGACTATTCTCGAGATGACTGCCAGAAACGACCTGGAACGGTGGGTGGCCATAACTGGGTTTCTATGCAGCTCAGAGACCCCAGACCCCTCTCTCGGACGCCCGGGAAGACACTTTGAGGAGATAAATGTGAACGCACTCGCTAATTCCGAGTTCACAATCAGCGGGGAATGCTACGGTGGTCAGGAGGACGGTGGCAAACTATTCACAGGCATAATCTACCTGCGCTATGAATACAGGGATGAGCCATATGCTCCTGGAAGCGCCATTGTAGTTGGGAACATAATTGGAAGAACTGATGGAGGCTAATGCCCAGGTTGATAACGTAGCAAAAAGTGTGTTGTTGCATAATTCCTCCCACTCTCCAATAACGCACCTTTCAAGAGCCTTCTTCCCTGTTGATGTCCCTGACTGAAGGGCCTTCCTGCATATTACTGCTTTCCCGTTTGGGGTCTGCGTTTGCGAGCACGCTTAGTGGCACCTGATTTATCTGGTTTCATTGCCTCTTTAGCTTTTCTAGTCATATCAGCTACGTTTCTGTCAAGGCCAGTTAAAATGGAAGAGAGTCTGTTTAAGTTATCTCGCAAGCGAACTTTCTGGGGTTCCTTGATTCCCATAGAGCTTAATCTTTTCCTCAATTCTTCCGCTCTGGTTTCCAAGCGCTTCTTGAGCTTAGCGTCGCCTTTAAGAAGCTCTGGCTTCTTCTCAATAATAGTACATGCGAGCAGGGTGGCTCCTTCCACGACATTTGGGTGTTTTTGACTTAATGCATCGATTGCTTTCCTTAAAACATCCTCAGTTAAAAACTTCTCCCCATGTTCAGATATCTCTATGGCAAGCGTTGCCCCGGAAAAAGCCTCTGCCTTAGACCCCGGCTTATCAGAATCCAGTGCTCTAAAAATTGCATCAGTATGAAGCCTAATCCCAGGTCGTTTGAATAATCCATCATCAGGCATTGTCATCACTCTTATTATTTAGGAGCTTAAGCCATATAAATCTCACACAAACTCAAGGAAAAACAGAGATTCTTGGAAAGTTTTTCAGGAATAGAATAATTGAGGTTAAGGACACCGTGGACTTTCTGAAGAAGTACCACCGCCGTAGCCTTAATGAGGGCTTTCACGGGGTGTTGAAAGATAATACTGAGTTTGGTAAGATGAGGGTCAATGGCAGCAGGAATCTCCTGACACATGCGGGCATCCACCTGCTGGCTTTTCTTCTTGTTGGGCCGATGTTCAAGCTACAGCAAGGGGTTGCATCAGAGCTGATGAGTCTAAGCCACGTAGTCGCCTGACAGGAGATGGGTCTTCTTTTGCTCTATTTCACTTTAGAAATGCCCGTGCAACAACGCAGCAAAAAGCGAAGGTTTAAAAAGGGGAAGATATATAACAGCTATGTAAAGTGTTGGAGGTTAGGCGCTTATGGACAACATGGTCGAGAGAACGGAAATCCTTTCTCCCAAACAGGTTAGAAGACTTGTTAGCCATGCAGAAAAGAATTCCAAGAGGGATGCGCTTATTCTCAGTTTTATGTGGAAGTGCGGACTCAAGACAAATGAAGTGGCAGGCATGCAGTGCGGGCACGTAAACCAGAACAATAGGACAGTCATTGTCGGAGCAAGCAACAGGGTTGTTCCGGTAGAAAAGGGACTTATGGGTTCGCTGAGTGCGTTCCTCTCAGATGTCCACTGCAACTCCAGTGATGATACTTATGTATTTAGGGCCCAGGGAACAAAAAACAAACTTACGCACAGGAGAATACAGAACCTGGTGAAGGACTATGCAAAGGCGGTGAACCTTGGCGAACTAACGCCAAATCACATCCGCAAATCTTTTGCTACTTATTTCCTAAAGAAAACAAATGACATCAACGCACTGAGGGAAATCCTCGGGCAGAAGGACCTTTATACAACCCAAAGGTATCTCGGTGCATTGAAGAGCTCAGACCTGGATAAGCTGTACCACAAGGTCTGGAAGTAAACATAGATAACCAGACGCTAATCCTACATCTCTTAGCCCACTTAACATCTATAATAATCTTATCTCCATCTCCACAGTATTTTCCAAAAGTATCAAAGTCAACTATCTCAACTGTATAGGTTCCTTTTTTATATATTGGATATGTCACATGAACTAATCCGTTTTCATCGGTCCTTTCCCATGTAGCTTCTTCTTCAGGTCCAGTAATCTTAAAATTAACAATTATTCCAGAAATAGACCTTTTGGATTTGAATGCTCTAATTTCCATTCAAATGTAAGCATTCCTGATTCGTATCCTCCCCCTGAAACCTAGGGGGGACCGACAAGTGCTCGGGCACTTGTGGTCCATTTGTCGCCAAAGTGACAAATCGGATGTGCCCCCCCGGGTTCGGTATAAAGTTTAATTACATTCGGAGCAATAGTTTTCCATGAGATTTGGACCTGCGGGCATACCCATAGCTGTTGATGGGGATACCGTTGAAGGACTTGAGTACACGGCGAAAATAGGCTTGAAAGCATTTGAGGTTGAGTTCGTCCGCGGGGTGCACATGGGCCCTGAAAAAGCAGAGGTTCTGGGTAAGCGTGCAAGAAAGCTTGATGTCTCCCTTTCCTGCCATGCCCCCTATTGGATAAACTGCGCTGCCAGGGAGAGGAACAAGATAGCTAGAACAATACACAACATAATCGATTCCGCCAGGGCGATGCATAATATGGGGGGAGGGGTTGTCGTCATACATCCGGCATACTATATGGGGAGAGATTCTGGAACTGTTTATGCTCTGGTGAAGGAGACGCTTGGGCTTACATTGGAGAAGATGAAGACTGAAGGGTTGAAGGATGTGCTTATTGGCTTGGAGACAAGCGGGAAAGTAAGCCAATTTGGAACGGTGGAGGAGGTTTCGAAACTCTCAAGCGAGCTTCAACAAACGGTTCCTGTAATCGATTTCGCGCACTTGCATGCGGTGAGGAACGGTTGGATAAAAGGAAAAGATGAGTATAAGGCGATATTTGATGAGATTGAAAAGAACCTCAATGGCGAGTACCTGAAACACATACACTCACACTATAGTAATATAGAGTATAGTAATAAGGGAGAACTAAGGCATCTTGAGTTCAGCTCAAATGGGGAACCTCCTTTCAAACCCCTTGCAGAGCTTATGGCGGAGCAGGGATATGATGGAACAGTTATATGCGAAACCCCGCTTCTTGAGCAGGATGCCCTTAGACTGCAGAGAATATTCATTGATGCAGGTGGAAAGATTTGAGCGAACTGGAGATATTCATTTTCTCATTGTTTTCTTCAACCGTTGCGCCCATCCTTGGGATTGGGGGGGGCACATTGAACGTTCCCTTCCTAACTCTTTACATTGGGATTGCCTTTCCTGCTGCTGTAACTGCCTCCCTTCTTGCGGGAGTATGCATGTCAATCTCAGCTAGCTTTCGGAACATAAGAACGGGGAAGGCATATGTTGGGACTGCATTTAGGCTTCTGCCCCCGATAATGCTCGGCGCGGCAATAAGCGCATACATACCAATTGAGAGCAACTTGCTGTTCCTGCTCTTCAGTGTCTTCATGTTTGTGATAGTCTACTTAATGCATACTAGCAAGAAGGGGAAATTCAAAATAAAGAACAAGTTTGTTTTCTATCCTGTACTTTTTGTAATAGGAATTGTGTCGGGTTTGCTGGGAATCGGAGGAGGAGTGATACTGGTTCCTTTGCTGATGCTTACCCAAGATTTGGGGATAAGGCGCTCTGTTGCAACAAGCAGCTTCATGCTCATGTTCGAGATGTTTGCTGGTTTCCTCTCCCACTTATCTCATGGGGACCTCGATCCCGCAGTAGCTCTTCCCTTGGCAGTTCCTGCATTGTTCATGGGATATGCCGGAGCCTACCTGATGACCGAAAGGATAGAAAGAAAAACGCTGAGGAACATCATCTCGGTTTACCTGCTTTTCGTAGCCCTCATGATGGGTGTGAAAGCATTTTAGAATTAGAAGCCAATCTCCTTCTTTAGAGCGTCCTTATCGAATCCAATGACGTACTTGCCATCTATTTCAATAACCGGTACGCCCATCTGGCCTGTCTTTTCAACAATCTGCTTGGCAGCGTCTTGATCTGCCGCAACATCAACCTCAGTGAACTGGATATCGTGTTCCTTAAGGTAACTCTTTGCCATGTTGCAATACGGGCATGTGGGCGTTGAATATACTTTTACATCCATTGAATCACCGCTAATGCTGGGTTCGAACAGGTTAAAAAAACTTCCGATTCTTACTTCGACAATAGACGAACTTGGGATTCCGAACAATTCAGGAACCATATTTAAAGCTTTTCCTCTAAAATGTAAGAGTGCGTTTCTAGCTAATATGCTCGCGGGAAAAGTGGGAGAATGGAAATACCAAACATCTATGAGATGACGGATTACCGGGGCCTGATGGTCGCTCCGATTATACTCTTATTGATATCATTGTATTACATACCCCAGATACCCGCTGGAATAGATTTCAAGGGGGGAATACTCATAACCCTCCAAATTGACGGCGAGTTCAGCGAACAGGATATTGAAACAAGCCTCAATGCAATAGGCATAAACGAAGTAACAGTGAGCAATTACACTCACCCGCTCGGGACAACTGTTGAAATCGAGATTGAGCAGAACGCGCTGCTTGCCGAGGCCGAGAGAGCAAGGATTCCATTTTCCGAGAGATATGATGAGGTCGTGGAACTCGAGTTTGAGAAGACGACTCTGGAACTGTACATTACGGAGAATGCCTCGCTCGCTAGCGGATACCAACCTAGGATTGACGAGATAGACCGGGTGCTTGGCGCTAAAAGAATGGAGATGGGGGAATATGCGGAGATCATATTAAGCAATTCAGAGCAGGTGATTGGAAGGGATGTTCCGCGAACGAGTGGCAGCACAAAGGACCTCCAAGACCTTGTTGACGATACATACTTGGAAGCAACTGAACATTACAACAGCCAGATATTGGATACTTTGAGAGATAACGTGCAGTTCAGCTCATATTCCTTTGCAAATGTCATGCCGTCCCTATCCAATTATTTCCTTTCCAAGGTTTTCGAGATATTGATTGTTTCGATTGTGCTCGTGACCATTGTCGTCTTCATAGTGTTCAGGTCATTTGTTCCATCAATAGCTGTATTGATAGGCGCGTTCAGCGATGTTGTCATCGCGCTTGGGGCAATGGGGTTGTTCGGGATCCCGCTCACGCTCCCCTCGTTTGCAGCAATTCTCATGCTTATCGGGTTCTCGCTGGATACCGATATGCTATTGACTCTCAGGATTATCAAACGAACTGAAGGGACTCCGAAACAGAGGGCATATGAGACGATGAAAACAGGGATAACCATGAGTTCATCCACCGCGCTTGCGTTCGCTGTTCTGCTTATCCTTGCGATTGTGACCCACATACCAACATATTACCAGATAGCAGCAGTTGCAATATGTGGGCTGATGGGGGATATCGTTGCAACGTGGTGCCTGAATGCAGTCATAGTATTATGGTATGTGGAAAGGAAGGGGATGCATGGAAGATGAAAGAAGAAGGAAAAACAAGACTCATAGATGACAGGAGAATCCAGATGCTCATAGGGGTAGTTGTACTCTCCCTTCTGATGGCATACCTCATGGGCATAAAGTTCGGTATTGAGTTTGAGGGGGGAACCCGCATACCAATCACGCTTGAGAAGCCAGTCAATTCACGCACGATGTCTGAGATCGTCAACACCATAAAAACCAGGGTAAGTAAGTTCGGCTTGACCCAGGTAATCGTAAAAGGCGTTGGCGAGAGCCAGGTATACGTGGAAGTCCCGAAAAGCGACTCTGGACTTGTTGGCGAGATAGAGAGAATCGTCAAAAAGGAAGGGCGTTATGAGGGAATTGTCGACGGGCAGCTTGCTATTGATGGAAGGGAGATAATACCGGGGAGCATACGGCAGGAAGGAACACAGATTATTGGGAGTAGGGTCACGTGGTCCGTAGGGTTTGCAATCACCCGGGAGGCTGCTGAAAAATTCGGGAGAACGGTGTTCGGAAAAGGCGGATATCCTGTTTATATGTTCCTTGATAGGCCCGAGAATGCATTCATACTTATTAAGCGGGATGTGCTTCTTTCGAACACCTCGCTCTCGGAACTTGATGCCCTTGAACTCCTCAGGGATACCACAACAAAGAACGATGACGTCATACGCATATTCCTGCTGGAGAACTGGAATGAAGAGAGGGGATCCTTGGGGCAATACAACTTCACAAACGAGACAAAGGCGATAGTGGCTGAGGACATCCCTGAGAATGTAGTGGCAGACCTGGAGGCCAGCAATATTACAGTTATCAGGAAAACGATAGGTGAGATGACCCCTGTTTACAACCTGATTGGGGAACATAGGTTTGTAGAGAAATGGGCCGCTATCGGCCTCCTTTCTGCTCCGACACTGAGCGAGGATATCACAAAAGGCAGTGCTGGGCAGCTTTACACGATAAATGGTCCTGCGACTGGGTTGACGCTTGATGAACAGTTGATTAATGCTGAGAAGGAGATGAAGGAACTCAAGAGCATCCTCAGCGGTGGGGCGCTTCCGGTCAGGGTCATACTGGGCTCAAGCATGACTATACCAGCACCTCTGGGTGCGGAGTTCCTGAGATACAGTGTTGTTGGTCTTGTTGGTGCGCTTCTCGCGATAGTTGTTCTTGTCAGTGCGCGATACAGAAGGCCGAAACTCATATTCCCAATCCTAGTCGTCTCTGTTGCTGAAATGACCATACTCGTCTGCATCATGGGTTCTGTCGGAACAATAGACCTGTCCGCAATGGCTGGGATAATAGCTGCGATGGGGACAAGCGTTGATGCGCAGATCATAGTCACTGATGAGTTGACCAGAGGAGATATCCGGGAGAGCGTAAAGAGGAAGCTTGAGAAAGCGTTCAGTATTATCGTGACCAATGCATCCATTGCGATAATCGCAATTGTACCGCTCCTGTTCTCCGGCCTGTTAGAAGTAATTGGGTTTGCCACAACGTTGGCGATGGGGCATGCGCTCGGGGTTCTTGTAACGAGGCCCGCGTATGGTGTGCTTGCTAGCAGATTAGTTGAGGGAGAATAATTTTAATTGACAGTTATCTCTTGCCTGATAATCTCTCTGTTTTCCAGGGGCTCTTCGCTTCCAGGTTTAGTTCCTGTTTCATAAACATTTATCATATACTTTCCAGGAGTCAAGTTACTGAGATTTGCCTCAATTTCGGAAAAGCACATGCACCTGCACCCCTGCCCGCCCCATACTTCGAATATGTTTATCTCCGAAAGCCTGATTTCCTTTTCCACAACAGCTTTCCTGCAACAGAGATGGTTCAGGGCTCTGGAATAGCTAACCTCTCCTTCTGAAACAACTATGCTCGGGCCGCGATCTGTTTGTAAAGGGCCACGAGTAGTCAGTCCATTCTCTGTTTCCGCGCACCCTTTCACAGAATAAGACAGGGATATTTCGGAGCTCTCCTCAACCTGAACAAGAAGATACGCTAAGATAAATAGAGTTGCAAGAGTCCATATTCCAATAAGCAATAGTTTGTTTTTCATAATTACCTGAACTCACAAACATCCTCGAATTTTTTCTGTTTATGCGGAGATGGCGATTCTGCTGCCTTGCCAAGTGGGAGGATTGCGACAGGCCTGAGATAAGGGGAAGTGTTGATTGCCCTTGCAGCTTCTCTCTCATCGAACGCCCCTACCCAGCAAGTCCCTAATCCAAGCTCGTGGGCTGTGAGCATCATGTTCTGAACTGAGGCGGCGCAGTCCATTACAGCATACAGGTTCTTTCCTCTTTCGCCATACCTCATATCTATCCTGGAATCTACACACACGACTATTGCAACAGGTGCTTCGGAGATGAAATGCTGTCCATGTGCTGCGGAAGCGAGGCCCCGCCTCATGGCTAAATCCTTAACAGCATAGAAATGCCTGCTCTGCAGGTTGCCTGCTGACGGCGCATCCATGCCGGACTGGAGAACCTTTCGCAAGTCCTCATCTGAAACCTGTTCCTGCCCATACTTCCGTATGCTGCGTCTATTCACTATCGCTTCCTGGAGCTCCATGAGGCCACCCCCATATTTAATAACAGAGCCATATATATAATTTGAATGTCTGATGACCAGTTCTATGAACAGAATGAACAATGCTGGCGGTGCAGGATGTACGTGCCGCGCGTGGAGATGAAATACCATGCGGGGATGCTCTATTGCCCTATCTGTTATCAGGATGTGGCTGAAACGGGGAGATGCCAGCTCTGCGGAAAACAGCTTGAGTCTGGGGAAAACGAACTGTGCAGGCAATGCAGGGAAAGGAAACGCGCAGAAGAACGAAAGCACAAAGATTCTGAAAGGAGACACGATGTTGGGATACATGGGACAGGGGATTGGATAACCATATGTTCTAACTGCCAACAGCGCACTGAAGAGGTTGGGTGGCATGATGGAAGACCGTTCTGTCCAACGTGTCTGGAAAAACACAGGAATTCGATGACAACGAAAGCTGTTGATTGGTTTAAGAAAATTCTTGGGGTTGGGGCAGATTGAACTGAAGTTTGGTGCAGTGTGTTCGGTGTTCCTATTCCTGGTTGGGTGTTACTCGGTCTCCCTTCCAGTAGGCCATTATATTCCCTCGGAAGGCCTTGTGGTTGAGGGGAACGTAAGGACTGGGACCTATTATTCTGTTCTGGGCGACCTGCCGGTGCAGAACCCCGTGCGGTTTGATATTGGGTTTGGAGACTTGATACCTTGGCAGAACAACAGCCCAAGCCAAGGCGTCGAATTCCTAGTCCTAAATAACGAACTGATTCGGGCAAACCATGATGGTGTGGTGAAGTTCATAAGGAGTGACAGGATATGGAGAAGAACGCACATCGATATCGATAACGGAGTCATCGATGGCAAACGATACATGAGCGCATTCGAATATGTTGGGGACATTGGATTGATACCTGGGGACGAGATAACGAAAGGGCAGGTTATTGGGCAGGGGTATGTCGGGAGGGGTTCTGTCTACTTTGAGATCAGAATTGATGGGAAGCCCGTAGACCCGATAAAACAAGCGAAATGATAAACATTTATAAGTTTTCTCTGACGGAAGTATACCCTAAAGTTATACGGAGTGTGAAAAAGTATGAAAATAATCCATGCGTTTGGAACCAGAGCCTGCGCCATAAAAATGGCCCCCCTTGTAAGGGAGAGTGTTAAGAGAGGCCATAAGACGCTGATAATCTGGAGCGGGCAGCATTATTCGCCGAACTTGTATGAGGAAGTCTTTGATGACTTGGAGATGCCCAGACCAACATATGACATTGAAGCCAGGGGGAGCACCTGCGAGATGGGCAGTACGATGCTAAAACGAACCGAGAAGATATGTTACGAGGAAAAACCAGATGTTGTGCTGACGCATGGAGACACCTTTTCTGCATTATTCATCTCTCTTGCTGCTTCAATGAGCCTTTCGTCCGTTGGACATGTTGAGGCGGGGCTGAGGACAGGCTCGTGGGAGCCGTTCCCGGAGCAGATCTGCACCAGGGGGGCCGATGCCTGCTCGGCATTATATTTCGCGCCAACTGAACAGAATAAGAAGAACCTGCTCTCGGAAGGCTATCCGAAGGACAGGATATTCGTCGTTGGAAATACCATTGTCGACGGGGCCCTCCAGCATTCGAAAATGGCCATGGAGAAGAGCAAGATACTTGATGAATTGAAAATAGACAAGAGCAAACCACTTGTGTTCTGGTCATGCCATAGGAAAGAGAACATGATAAAGAAAGAGCGGATGATAGGGATATTTGAATCCCTCCTTGCCATGAAAGATTATACAATATTCTGCTCCGTGCTTCCGAGCACCCAACAGGCTGCCTCGAAATACGGCTATTCAAGAACACTTGCTGGGGCGAAGCATATCCTATGGAGCCCGTGCCTCCCAAAATACACTGATGCGATGAGAATCCTGCTTGCAAGCAGCGTTTGCCTCACTGACTCAGGGGGGCTGCAAGAGGAATGCGCGTGCCTGAGTGTCCCGTGCCTGACGCTGAGATATGTTACTGACAGACCGGAGAGCGTTGAGGCGGGAGCCAACAAGTGCGTTGGAACAGAGAAGGACAATATAATGAAGGAGACTGGGAACGTCATCAACAACAAGAGCGTCTCAAAGAAGATGAGGGACGCAAAGAACCCGTATGGAGACGGGAAGACCGCGCCGCGAATCATGGACATATTGGAAAAATTCAATGGAAAAATGGAAAGGTGGGAGAAGGCCCTTTAGTTTTCCCCCCTCCAAGAGAAGGTTCGGTCTTTTGGTTTCTTGGCTTACGACCTAGGGGATTTTTGAAGACAAGGGAGTAGGTCAGATTCTAGCTTTCCCCTTGCCTTGCTTTCCCTATGCCATAGATGTTCCATCTTATGAACTTCTTGCTCTGCAGCTCGCTTGCGACCTGTTCCAATAGTGAATGCTTTATCTTCGAATAAGTGCCAACAGGATACTCTGCGTTCCCTATCCCGCGAAAGAGGTTTTTCACATTGAAGCAGAACATGCAATTCCTCCCGTTCTCCACATTATGGGAGAAATAAATGTCGGATGAGTTCGAGCACGACTCCACCTCGAACGCCCGCGTTATCCCGGAAGACCTGATCCCTTTTATTACAAATGAGGAATTGAACATTATGGACGAGCCGAAAACGTTTTCGCTCTCCCTGGGCCAGAAACAGTACGCCACGTTTTTAGAAAGTACTGGCATTGTGCATTTTCTTGCGTTCCAGGTATTCACACATAAAACAGGGCAGTCAACCTTTTTGCAGTTCTGATTGAATACCGGACAGTAGCCAGTGTGTTCTTTCAACTTATCCTTCAATTGGTGCAAATCGGTTTTTTCATTGATGGGAATGCCCCTTTTGGAAGCGGCCTGAATTTCCCCCAGGGTTATGTGTTTTATCCCCTCTGTGAACCCAAAATATTCCTTGGTGGATGGAACCGGTTCTCCGCTAATCGCGGACTTCACGAATTTCAAATCGTAGAAGTCGAGCTTGTTTGCAAACCAATCTGCATATCCATCAACATTCCCGAGATCCCTCCCAAGAAGCACTTTTGCTGTGTTGTTGAATGCCTTGTCTATCTCTTCCCCGTCAAATGCTCCAAACCCCTCATCGGAGACTTCCTCATCTGACTTTTCGAAAAGGTCCACAAAGCCCAGGGTGCTGCCTTTGCCAATCAATTCCCCAGTTACCTCTTCCAAAAGCTTCCTCTTGACAGAAAGGTATTTCCCCTTGGGGAGAGGCAGATTGCCTATGAGGTTGCGCTTGCCCTTTTGGAAGAAAGAGAACATGCATTCGGAGCATCCCTCCATGTAAAGGGAGTAGTATATATCCGAAGAGTCCGTAACAAGGCTGCTCTCGAAACAGCGTCTGTTCCCCCTTGGCCCACCTATGCAGATTCCCCTAAGCAGATACTCTGAGCTAGCAGTATCGTGTGTCCCGAAAAGATAAGAACATCCCTTGGAGTAGGATGAATATGCCATATACTTGCACTTCCATATCGAGTTCGATTTATAGATGTAAAATGAGTCGGTGACGTTGGTGCTGTCCTCAACCTGTTTCGAGTTCCCCAGAACGACGCTTCCGGTATAGATAATCCTTTCCTGAAGAGCCTCTACTATGCTATCCATGTCTTTTATCTCGTTTATGTTCAGGGGCTCGAACTTCTTGTTGAAGTCTATCTCATCGAAATGGAGGAACTTTCCGTTCTCAGGGTAATTGTTGCTTGCCACATGTATTATCCGTTTTCCACTTAAACTGGATTTCCGCACAATTGGTTTTTTTGCGTACTCGGAAAGCCAATCGCCCCACTCATCCATACTGCCTATCTCCTTTCCAAGTACTATCTTACACGTGGCCCTAAAATTCTGATCAAGAACTTGAGCTAGGCTCATAACCTATAATGGTACTCATGGATTTAATATCATTTCCTAACTTGAAGCAGTGCATGAAAAAAGAGTGTAAGAAGGAGACTTATATTCTATTGAGCTTTCCTGATTTCACGAAGTCGACAAGGGTATTCCACTCGTCTGCATTGAGCTTGACAAGGTTTCCCTTCTCTCCTATCTCTATTCCCTTGCCCCTGACTTTCACCATTGGGCAACAACTCTCTCCACCACATAATGAAACTTCCATTAAATCACCTGAAAAGAGTTTGTCGGAAAACAATAAATGGATTGTTGTTAACGGTGTAAATCACCGTATCACTTGTACGGTCCCCAACCAACTTAGTTCTTGGGTAGTTTTGGCTTCTTCGTCCAAATCTTCTTCATTGGGATCAATGGTTCGATATCAAGCTCTATCTCTAGCTCCTGGTGTTCTTTGTAATATAGATAGGCGCCATATGAAAGAAGCATGAATACCAGCATTGCCAAACCAACAATCTCTGGAGCAAGCCCGAACAGGAACAGGCCTGTCATTGAGCTGGATTCCTGTTGAGGAGCCACGCCCCATCTGCGTATAATTACCCTGCCCCCAACCAGCTCGGTTCCGATTGCATGCGTCGAGACTGTCCCGATAACGTCATAGCCCGGGACGATATAGTCGTACCATCCATCCTCCTGCGGGACATATGAATCAGTACCTGCTTCATCAGTCAGAAGAGATAGTATTTCATATGAAGGCGTAACAACCTTGATTGTTGCCCCGGGGACCGGCTCACCGGTATCCACATACCTGAGTGCAACTTCTACGCTCTCGCCAACTGCCGCCTCTTCTGGGGCGATGAGCTCCACCTGCCTGCTTTCTGGTGGCTTTTCTTCTGGAATTATGCACACACTTGAAATACACGCTCCTTCGCAACAGTCGATTGTAACATTACAAGCTTCCCCAAGGACCTGACATGTAGGCGCTGGTTCCTCATCAACTGGCGCGGTGAAACCGAGTGAAGAGCCGCCTCTGTTGCCCGGTTGGTATGATTCAGTTACTGTGAAACTAGCGTACGCAGTGAGTGCACCATATACTCCAGTAACAGTATATGTTCCGGGTGAAAGGGCGGTTAGGATGTTCCCTGAGAACGTGCCCCCTTCGGTGGAACTGAACTCCGTGTCTGAAGTCGCATCCCATGAGTTGCCATACTCATCGTATGCTGTTGAGGAGTAGTCTATTGTATCGCCTACTGAAACTGTTGCTGATTCTGGGAAGAGCACAAGTTCTGCCGCCTCCCCATATGTAACTGTAACGCTTGCATAATCAGCCAATTCCATATATTCCGCACTGGCCTCGAATGTTCCCATCGTCCCATCTGACGTGAGGATGTTTGCTTCAAACGGCCCGGCCTCGGATGCCAAATCGCTGTCATAGGTAACATCCCAGGGATTGCCGTACTCATCGTATGCTGTTACAGTGTACTCCTGTGAACCTCCTGCGGGGATTGTCGAATTCTTTGGGGTTATTGTAATCGATACTGCATCTGCATTGGTTATGTGGACTTGTGTCGAGGCATATAGCTCCCCATAATCCCCCTCTATCGTATAATCGCCTGTGGTGTTGCCTGCTGTGAAAACACCCTCATCGAACGCCCCTCCATCGGAACCGAATGTTGTTTCATCAGTCACATCCACAGGATTTCCATATTCATCATACGCTGTAGCAGTGTATGGGTGACTGGAGCCTGCTGAAAGGGTTATGTTCTCTGGAGAGAGTTCCAGGTAGAGCAGTTCGCCGGGAACGACGATAAGGTCTGCGGTTCCGTGAAGGGAAACATAATATCCATCCACGATGTATTCTCCGGGTTCAACGCCTGCTGTCAGGATGCTTCCGTTGAACACTCCCCCCTCTGTCGAGAAGTTTGTTTGGCCCGTAACGTCCCATCCATTGCCATACCCATCGCTTGCGGTCGCGGTGTATTCCTGCGTTCCGAATGGCTCGAGCACTGTCTCATAAGGCATTATTTGGAGCGATGTAGCGTCACCTGGCAATACCTCGACGTTTGTGGAATCAGAGAGCGAACCATATGTGCCGATAACCTCGAATGTCCCGGCAACGGTGCCTGCTCCGAAAAGGTTGCTTGCGAACGCCCCGCCGTCTGAACTGAACTCCGTGTCTGAAGTCACATCCCATGAGTTGTTGTATTCATCGTATGCTGTTGAGGAGTATAACAGGACACCCGTAACCACAACTGACGCATTCTCTGGAAGAATCTCGATTCTCTCAGCCTCTGCGGTTATGAGTGTGACTGAAGTTGCCGCCTCAAGCCCTTGATACTCTGCATGAACGCCGTATGTTCCAGGAGTTGTTCCTGCTGTGAAAAGATTCCCTTCAAACTCTCCCCCGTCTGAGCTGAATTCAGTTTCTGAAGTCACACCCCATGAGTCGCCATGCCCATTGTGCGCTGTCGCGGTGTATTCCCTTGTCCCCCCAATCCCAACTGTGGCGTTCTCTGGAGAAATGGTTATGTATTCTGCTTGCGGGGAGCCGATGGTGACTGAGAGACTGTTCACATCCTCTGCCCCAAGATTATCAGTAACTGTAAGTGAAACTGTATACTCTCCAATGTTCTGGTAGGTGTGTGATGCATAAACGCCTGTCCCCGTCTCATTGTCCCCGAAATCCCATAGATAAGAGACTAACGCCCCGTCAGCATCGTAGGATGCGGAACCGTTGAAATATGCTGTCTCCCCAAGAGCCAATTCCTGGTCCGGGCCTGGGATGGAAACAGGAGGCATGTTGATGATTATCTCAACCCAGGGGGATGTTGAAACGATATAATCGCAGGAACCCTCCAGCAAACTTATGGTGGGTGAGCACCATTTGTACAATCTCGCCCTGAGGTACTCCGTGCCCGAATTCGAATAATAATGATTATTGTCCGGGTCTGAACCGAACTGCCATGGTCCGCCCACTGGCCCGGTAAGCACAAGTGGCGGTGATGTTACTCCTTCCTCCCATTCCACGATTGCGTAATAATCGGATGGAATCACGGGATCGCCTTGGCAAACCACGTGGCCTGTGGCCATTACCTGTTCAAATGTAAGATATACGGAACCATTCTGAGGCTGCGTCAGGAGAATTGAGCATGAGTAGTTGAAGTTTGTTACATTGAATGTTGTCTGGCTCCTGTAGTCCCAATAACAAGAATCTGTTGAGTGCCTGTACTTTCCCCTGTAAACCTTGGCAGTCCACACGCCGGATGGGTCGTATGTGCTGAGGGGCAGCTGATCCTTCACAACGCCTGATGCATCATTTGGGAAATAACATGTTGAAGAGGTGCATATGTTCGTATATGTTGGGGTCGTCTGGCCTGGAGCGTAATATTCTACCTTTGCCGCATGGTCTTCGAAACACTGCGGCGAGGCGCCCATCCCGTCTCCCTTAAGATATACTGTCTCGTCCTTCTGGAAAAGCTTCTTCACAACGGAGTATGTGTCATCACTGTATGTGTTTGAATAGCATGCGGATACAATACCCGCAGAAAAAAGAAGTATTGACAACAACAATATAGCCCTAAATCTCACAACATACACCCCCAATAATAAGCACGATAACTGAAAATCGGCCCCCTCCCAACATAAAGACACTATATATAACAGAGATGGTATATAAATGTTTGCAAAATGCGAATGTTACTCCTGTTTCTTTGCATTGCTTTTGGCTTTCTCAACAGAATCGACTGCTTTCTGGAAAAGCTCCAGCTTCCCTCTCGCATCCTTCGGCTTTGAGATGACCTTAAGGCCGTCGAGAATCCCATAGAACGTCGGAGAGAGATTCAGTTCACCTGCAGGGGTGCCTTTTTCCAGTTTCTTGTATGCGCTCTCAAGCTGATCCATGCACTTATCAAGCACCTTGTTCTCGCCCTTGAATGGGCTTAATTCGGATATCAACCCGCCCAATGACTCCTGCGAAACCCCTGCCCCCATTATCTCCATCATCAGCGCATTGAATTTCTTAACATCAACCCCGAGCATTTTATCCAGTTCCAGAAGCTTCTCAGGAGTCTGTTCCAGTTCCCGCACAACATCCCCTACGGTCTTCCCTTTATGCTTCCCGGAAGTGAGTGTCATCGACTCGCAGTCCCGGAGATATTGGCCGACAAAACTGATCTGCTTCCAGAGCCCGGCGTCGTGCGTCTGTTTCTCCCCAGTCTTCACTGGCGTCATGCTCAGCGTATCAGGCCTTGCTGTCGGCCCTCTCATTGCTTTTGCACCATCTTCAATCCAATCAGACATCAGGATGTATCTCTGCTCTGCCACGGCGAATGGGTTGAAGCCATTGAACTGCATTGCTTTGAACGCACTGACCGCCTCGCTTTCTGTCTCAAACCCATTATCAAGTGCCTTCATCAGCGCATTCACATCTGTTCCGGATAAATTGGCATCCACCTGTTTCAGAAGTGTGCCCATCTCTCGTTTCAGCCTGTTGAGCTCCTTCTCGCACGCGGAGAAATGCGGTTTGAGGGCGTCGTATTTCTCCCTGCCCTTCTTCTTTCCTTCTGGCTCATCTCCGATAAGCCGTATTGCCTTATCCCCAATAGATTCATCAGGGACATACCTCTCCCCCATCCTTTTTCCAGCATAGAGATTCTCAACCTGCCTGCCAATATCCCACGTGCAGGCTATGAGGCGAGCCACTTTGGTGTTGGTGAGTTGCTTATCCTCGTTGAGTTCCTCGCTCCCGAGCCCGTTGTTCAGTATCCCCTCAGTCCCTTCCAACATGCCTGCCATCGCTGTCGCGTATTGGAATAACGGGTGCGCATACACCCAAACGGATATCTCTTCGTTGCCTGCTTCGCGCACCAGCGAATCATAATCCTCTTCCCTGTTTTTCACTGGGACAAAATCCTCAATGTGCCTGCGTATCTGCTTCCTTGACAGCGAACCCATGTCCTTTTCCCTGTCTCCTTCCGGGATAACCTCCGCGGCTTCCCTGAACATCCCCTCTGCATCCCCTATCTCCCTCTTCGCCTGGTTGAACTTGAGAATTGCCTGGTCCATCTTCTCCTTTTTCTTTTTCGGGTCGGTTTCCTCCTTCGCCTCGAGATATTTCGCCTTGGCATCATCCAGGCTCACCAACCCCTGAATTGCTTTCGCGTTTGCCTGGGTTATGGCCTTGTCGGAATGAATGAAATCGCTGGTCTTCCCGCTAGACTTCCTTCCCTTCGCTTCTGCTCCTTGTTTCTGCGCCATAAC
>JBDRKD010000067.1:0-10036 GCA_043814255.1 Microcaldota archaeon | reverse complement strand
GTGCCCTGTATGCATGGCCTCAAAGAGCACTTCGGCCTCCTTCTGTCTCCTAACCTCCCCGACAACTATGCGGTCTGGCCTCATACGGAGGGAGTTAACCATAAGGTCAAGCATTGTCACCTCGCCCTTTCCCTCGGTGTTCGCTTCCCTTGTACTCATGGGGACCCATTGGAGGAATGATGGGAGGGTAAGCTCGCGGGTGTCTTCTATGCTGATGACGCGCTGGGTGGGTGGGAATAGGCATGCGATTGCATTCAGGAAAGATGTCTTTCCACTTCCGGTACCTCCGGCAACCAGAAAAGAGAGCTCGTTCTGGATGCAGAGCCATATCAGTGCAGCGGTTTCTGCATTGAGTGACTTTGCGCTTATAAGGTTCGGTATCGTCCACGGGTTCTTTGAGAATTTCCTTATTGTTAGCGTGTTCCCGCATGAGGTTATTGGGAACAGTGTTGCGTTTACCCTGTCCCCTGTCGGTAGATGCGCGTCCATCAATGGGTCAAGCGTATTTATCTGCCTTCCAATACGCCTCCCTATCATTGATGCATATTCATATATGGATTCGTCATCTGGGAGACCGATGTTGGTCTTGCACCAGCCATGGCGTTTGTGGTATACCCATACGGGATTGGCAGTTCCATTTATAGCTACCTCCTCAAGGTCCTGGTCGTGCATTAGCGGCTCAAGTTCACCAAGCCCGAGTGTATGTTGGATTAGGTACGATGAGAGCACTTTGCGGGTGTCCTCAGTTATCGTCGGAAAATGCCGTTTGAGAAGGGAGTATGATTTTTCCACAAATTTCTCCCTGACAAGCTCTGTTTTCTTTGGGTTGATAATTTCACTTACCTCTAGTTTCACATTTGTTATAAGCTCCCCTTTCAAAGTAGTTAGGAGTATGCGCGTGCCTTCGCCCAACCCAGGGATTGATATTAGGTATTCTGGAACGAACTCCTCTTTCTTTATGATGTGGACATCTACCGGCATCCCTCCAGCATTGAATGAGTATGAGTCCATAACTTTACCTTGAGAACTGTCGGGCACTGTATCCTTTTTTTTCTCGGCCATACAACCACCTTATTTTTTCTCACCGATCATCTTTTCTATCATCTTCCTGAGCTCGAGCCTCCTCTTGTCGAATTCATCCTGGTCGCGCTTCACGACCTCCATTTTCTTTGTGAGTTCATCCACTTTTAAATCAACCTTTGGGGACCCTGCAGGGCGTTTCTGGATATTCACTAGTTCTATCTCCTTGGATAGAAGAGTTGCCTGCTGGAACAGCCTGCGCCTTACGTTCTGCATATCCTCAACCTTCTTGCAGATAGCATCCAGTTCCCTCTTCTTATTGGAAAGTCCCTCGAATGTCTTTGTGATGCCCATCATCTCAGAAAGCCGTGTTTCCAAACCTGCCTTTGCCTTGGCTATGTCGGACATCGCCTTCACATCAAGGGAGTTTACCTCCTTGAGGTCTGCCTTTGTCCGTTCCTTAAGCTCAGATATTGTCTTCAGGTATTCGTCTATTGGTGTTACTCTGCTTCCCTCCAGTTTCTTGATGTCCTTGAACTTTGATTCCATCCCGTCAATAATCCTGAGAACCCCGCCTGCCTTTCTCAACATGTCCTTGCTTTCCCTATTGACACTCTCATGGAGTTCCTCAAGAACCCTCCGCTGCCTCTCGAAATCAGCGATTTTGTACTTGGAGTCCTCCAGTGTTTTCTGGATGTGCTTCTGTTGTTCCGCCTGCTTGGAGATAATCTCCAATGCCTGTATGAGTTGCTTTATTTCGGCACCTATGGCACTAACACGCTCTTCCATGTCGCTTAGTGAGTTGCGCCTCTGCTTCAATTCTTGGGATATTACATTGAGATTCTGCAGTTGATCCCTGTGGGTAGAAAGGGTTTCAGATATCTCCTTCGCCTCGCGAGAAACGTTCTCCACAAGCCCGAAAATCTTCTGCTTCATTGGCCCAAGAGCCTCGAGCTCCGGCTCGATGCTTTCTATACTTTTCTTAATCTCGTGAACTTTGCCGTGCATGTCCTTTATCCTCTTCTCATCCACAGTTAAGCCCTCGTTGAGCTTCCGGTAATCATCCTTTGCCCTCCCCATCTTCGCAATGTGTGAATCGAAGAGCCTGTCCTTCTCCTTTTCGATTTCCTTGAGCGCCTCAAGCCGCCGCCGCACGCCGCCCATCTTCGGGTCGAGCAGCTCTGTCATCTTTTTGAACTCCATTTCGAGCTTCTGCAGCTCGCCGCCTCTGGCATCAAGCCTCCCGAGCATTGTCTCTACATCACGCACCAGCTCCGCTTTCCTGTCCTTTAGCCGCTCTGATTTTATGGCGAGCTCCTTTGGGCTCGAGCCAATCCACACGAGATATATCTTTGTGAGCTGGTAATCTATCCTCACGAGTCCTTCCTCTTCAAGGACACGCGACCACTCCTGAACAGAAGCAGATGATATACCAAGGTTCTTGGCAGCGTCCTTGAGCTCTATCCTTCCCGCATCATGTATGAGCCTGATGAGATTATCGACTCCTGTGCTGATAAGAAGGTCCTCTACATTCATGAAATTAGTTTGGTTGGGAGTAATATAAATCTATGTTGTCCGGTAGCTCGAGTACAACGTTCTAGGTGTGCAATGCTTTCCGTTAAATCGAGCTGTGATGCAGTGGAGGGTAGATAAAATTTGTCCACTGGTCAAAGACCGGTGGTATTTACTGCTTCTGGGGGAGGGTGAGGGGAGAACATGTGTTCACTCAGCAAAATTCGGAACCCACTCGAGCTCGTCAGGCGGGTCTGGTTCCAAAAGCTCTCTCCACTTCTCATCTGTGAGCCTGTCACTCATCGGCTGCTTGAATTCATAGTAGCTGAAGACTGGGCCTGCTCCAACAAGAATCCTGCTGTCAGGTAGTTTGTAGGCAACCACAATAAATTTCACATAGCCTGTTCCCTCCTCCAATACTTGCTTTGAATTCTGGTCGGTATGCACATCCGCTATTATTGTGGTTTTCTTTGCCTTCTCCTCAACTTCGCTTATTACTTCCTCGAGCTCATCCCCGAAATCATTTATGAAATCGTAATCCTCTTCGCTGAGTTCCTCGTTCTCAAGCTCTTTTTCTGAAATGTTAACCAGTCTCCCAAGTATGCCCTCAAGTCGCTGTAGCCTGTACTGGGAACTCTTATCAAGAACATCCATCCCTGTCAAACCCTTGTTGGTCATCCTTGTGAGTGCAAGTAATCTGTTGTAGAATTCTGGGACTGGCTCAACATAGCCCACTACCCTTGGGGGCGGAGGTGGCCCTATTGATGACTCGAAGCCCATTGTATAGCTCTGCTTTGCATAGAGAATTGTATCATGCCTTAACTGCGACCAGGAAGCCAACGCTGTTGTAAGCTGCTTATCCTGCCATGCTGTGGTTTGCATGAATGTTGGGTAGCCTGTTCCATATTCTTTTAGCAGTGACTTAAGTGAAAACAGCCAGCTCCAGTAGAGGTTTTTGTTCCACTCGCTCGCATTGAATAAATCGAACTCCTCTTTCAATTTGCTGAAATTGCCTTCATAGCCTTTGTAATTGGAATCATCCAGCTCATCCAGTAATTCCTTTGCTCTTTCAGAACCCAATATGGCCATCACATCCAAGCCTCTTGGAAAGCCCCTGATTTTCATTCCCCTTGCATCTATCACCATTGTAAATGGATTCTTGTTTCCAAGGTAATCAAACCCAACAAGATTTGTGAACATGTAGGAATCAGGGATGAACCTCTGCCCCATGAGGCGCATGCCCTTTGTGTTCTCAAGACATACTTTGAGATATTCATCGTAAGATGAATTCAGTGGCACATCACATGCTCCTGTCCCCCCGTAGATTTTAGGAGATTCGAACCTAGCAAGCTCGAGTTTGAGTTTCCCAATGTTATCATCCGTCAGATCATTTGGGTCAAATGAGCCCGAGAAAACGCTGTCCAATGCTTCAATGTATTCATGGGGACCAAGGTCATCGGACAAACCAACATAGAAGGCAGTGACTGAGTAAATCCTGTTCCACTTATCCCTCAACTCCTCGCTCTCTGCAAATTTGGAGGCGATGAGGCTCGCGCCCATTGTTTGTATTTTCGCATCTCTTTCTGGGTCCTGTGACTTAATCAAATCTTTTTTTATGAGGAATGTAATCCTCCCGCACCACATGAATGCCTTGAAATAGTTCTTGAGCTTCTCGCTTCTTGTGTAATGTCCTCTCGGAACGTATTGTGAATAGTCTTCATTGTATCTGAAAACAGGTGATACTGAAAATCCTTCGTGCTTCTCAATTAACTCCAATTCCTTCCCAACATCTTCTTTAACAAAGTCTGGAACTTCGAATGTGTATTTCTGGAGTTCTTCTCTTGTAAAATAGGAACTTGCGAAACCAGGGTCATACTCACATTGTCTATCATACTCTGCATTTCTCTCGCACAGTTGGTTCTCTTTTGGTTGAAGCAGGCTCAGCCCAACTGCAAAATATGCTGTATTTCTTCTTGAAGCCTCCTTTAAATCGCCAGTAGCAGAGTCGTATTTCTCCACTGAATCCTCAAGCATCTCTTTGCTTATGTCCCATATCATGCCATAGAATTCCCGCTCCTCAATCTGCCTCAGTGTCTCATCGAACTGGATGTGATATAGGTGCAAAAGGGAGTCGGAAGTGATGAAAATTGGGACGTCCCTGTCTTTCAGTTTTTTATAAGGGGTTGTAATGTCCTCTTCTTTTTGGTTTAAGGGGTTTTTGATTACTACAAAACCATTCTTCTTTAGAAGGGCGAGCGCATCCTCGCTCAGGGTTATTTTCCCGGAAAAGTCATCATAATTAGATATGTCGCTAGTTTCAAGCGGTAGGTTATATTGCGAAACACTTAGAGTTATATTGAGCGCTTCGAGACTGTAGTACTTTAGAAAGCTCAGTTTCTCTGTTTCAACTCCTGAGAGGTCGATTGGTTCTATTTCAAGGGTGGAAGGGCCTGTGGGGTAAGGTTTTTGCTCTGGCACATTCTCGCACCCGGAAGTTAGGATAAGCAGTGACACCATCAATGCGAGAAGTATTTTGCCTTGCATGATATAGTGTGGATTGGCTTAACAATTAAAAGGTTGTTATTTTGTTCGGAACCCACTCAATAGTTATAAATATAGCATATGACAAAGGTCATTGGTGATAGCGTGACCGAGGAGCTAGTTGGACTTATACCGAAAAAAGCAGCTGTAGATGCGGTGCACCGATTCAAGGAAGAGCAGCAGCTCTATGAGAAGTTTGGGAAAGAGGGCATGACGGTATATATGAAGATAGACGGGAAGAAAACGATGGCTGAGATCCTCACCACTACTGGGATTGAGGAGAGCCGGCTACTCGAGATGATAAACGAGATGGAGAAACTCGGAATGATTAGGGTGTTCACTGTTTTCGAACTCGAAGCCCAGGAAGAGAATAATAAATAGTAGTTTTGACTGTGTGATGCGATGCCTGAAGACCTGATGAACTTTGTGGTTAGGAAAAGAGAAGAGAACTACATGGACAAGTTCAGAAATCAGAATGCCTTGATGAAGAAATTCGGGGAGGAAGGCATAAAGGTCTATGTTGTCCTTGATGAAAACAAGAGCATGGGCCAGATGCTTCAGGAGTCTGGAGTGGATGAGGGTAGGTTTATTGAGGTGCTGGAGTTCATGGACAGTGAAGGCATGGTCAAACTTGAGTCAACTGTCCAAGAGACTGCCCTTCTGAAACCGCCTGTGCAACCAAAACCTGTTTCCAAGAAGAATGAGGAACCTGCTCAGAAAAAAGAGGGGGGGGAACAGGAAGGGAAGAAAGTGCCTGTTCTGCCTCCAGAATATGTGCGGTCGCCCATTGCACAGGAACCAAGGGGAACTGCGGAGCCTTTGATAACCATAACCCAAGAGAGTGCTACACCGCCAGAAAGTAAAAACGCTGAGGATAGCCGGGAGGGGATCCCGCCAAAACAGGAACCTCCACCGGTGCCTGGGATAATGAGGGATGAACACACAAGCACCCCGCTTCCCGGGCGCCAGAAGGAACATGTGCTCCAGCCGAAAACTGAAACAGCTCCGATTCTGCCAAAAGGCCTGGGGCACATAGAGATACGGCCGACAGACGAGATTATGGAGGAAGAAAGGGAGGAACCTGTTGTTACCGAAGCCCCAAAACCAGAGGACCTGCTAAGCCCGCTTGAGAGAATCATCTATGACAAATTCGGTCAGGGTGGGGTTGAAGTGTATAACCTCATAGATGGGGAAAAGACTGCGGAGGAGATACTCAAGGAAACGGGGGTCAGCGAAACCAAACTTGTTGAGATTCTTGAATTCATGGATGATGAGGGCATCATAAAACTAGAGAAACCTAAGACACGGGGTGGTGCCAAAAAGAAGGAGGAGCCTGAAAAGAAGGGCATACCGTTCGAACCGATACTTGATGATGGGAGGGGAATTCCTGGAGACCTGATGAAAACTGAAGATCGCGAGAAGAACGTTCCAATTAGGCTCCCGAAACGCAAACACATCGGCTTTGTGAGCAGGATGAACACGAACATGAAACTCACCATAAAATACAGGGGAAAAGGACAAAAACTATTTACGGCAATAGACGGGAACAAGGACACTGTCGCCCTTGCAAAGGACCTGAAGCTCTCGCTAGAGGATGTTGACCACATATTGAAGACGCTGGAGATTCGGAATGCTGTGGAGATGGATCCTTTGACCGATGAGTCACTAAAGGAGAGATATGGATCTGATGGGTTGAAGATATTCGAGAGGTATGGGCGGGATGGAATCCTCATATACGAACTCATTGGGAAGGAGAAGAACATAAAAGACATTATACTGCGGAGCAAGGTCGAACCGAAGCGGGGAGCTGATATCATCCTTTTCATCCACAAGGTATTGGGACTGTCGTTGCCTCTCGACGAGAATGTACTGTACCTGCAGCTTGGGATAAAGGGCGCATAGCTTGTTCGATAATTTGCGATATACTCATTTTTAATTCTTTTACCCAAAAATAGTCTCCATGGCATTATCCCCAGAGAGTGTTGGAAAACCAGGATTCACGCTCAGGGCATGCGTGGTGGCCATTGTATTGACTGTTTTCCTTTCGGCCGCATCCATATACATATCCCTGAGCCTCGGGGCGATGCCGTGGCCGATAATCATCTCAGTCGTTATGTCCGGCGCCTTGCTGAAGGCACTCGGTATAATAAGACGGACAGACATACATGAGATGAACGTTGCTCAAGCGGGCGCGAGCATTGGCGGGGTTGTTGGGTCAGCAGCCGCATTCACAATACCTGCGGCGTGGTATCTCTCAATGAAGGGCGTTGAAGTCGAAGCGCTTCCGATAACGACAATAATTATCATATGCATAACCGCCGGAGTCCTTGGGATACTGCTCTCCGTGTCTATCAGGAGAGTATTCATCGATGAAGAGAACCTTCCATATGCCTCCGGGAAGGCGGGGGCGGATGTCCTTATCGCAGGGGATGAGGGCGGGAAGAACGCAAGAATCATCCTGTTGGCTGGAGGGCTTGCAGGACTCTTCATGATTGGGACATACATTACTGGAAACGCTGTTGTGTCGATTCCGGAGTTGGCTGGTGTTGGGTTAGTACTGGTCGTTGCGCTGTTCATAGCTCCCTTGGCAGCAGGGATTGGATATATCCTTGGGCCGAGAATATCTGTGCACTCGTGGTTCGGCGGGTCGCTTGTTGGGTGGGGGATAATCGTCCCGCTTCTGTTTTCCCAGGGGACGGAACTCGGGGACGCGATAGAGATTGTGCAGAATCTTGGTATGGGCATATTGCTCGGTTCTGGTGTCGGGTTCCTGCTCATGTACCTTGTACCAAATGCAAAAAAGATTTTCCTGCCGATGTTCACTGGGAATCAGTGGTATGCGCGTGCAGCCCCAATAGTGTCACTCGTTGCAATGGGCATATTGTGGGCGATTGGGGTAGAACCGCTCGCATCGTTCCTCACAGTACTTGGGGTATGGATTGTCGTAGGGATTGCGGCAAGGATGACAGGAGAAACCGATATAGACCCTTACGAGCAATTCGGGATAATTGTGGTCGTCTCAATAGGTCTTATATGGGCCCTGCTTGGACTCAATCTTGGTTACACATCTTCGTTCACAATAGTGGCGTTCGTGACGATAGCTGCTGCTGTTGTTGGGGATATTGGATTCGATTATAAGTCTGCTAAAATCATCGGAACGCGAGCCATAGATATAATCAAAGTGGATATTATTGCGGTTGTTTTCGCCGGGATTACCACGCCGTTCGTGCTGGACCTTATCCGCAGGAGCTATGCCGAAGAGCTATTTACCCAAACAATGCCTGCGACCCAGGCGACGCTCGTGGCGGGCAGCATTGGTGGGTTCACGTACCCACATATTTTCATGGTTGGGTTCCTGGTTGCGCTCCTATGGGAATTTGCAATGACGCGTTTTAAGTGCAAATCCCCTATCAGCGCGATGGCGTTTGGTATTGGGATGTTCATAGGATTCGCCCTTAGCATTCCCTTCGCTGTTGGGGGAACGATAAGATATCTAACTAGGGGAAAACAGGACGCCAAACAGGTTGGGATGCTGGCGTCTGCAGGAATTATGGGAGGCGTCGGAATCGGGGGGTTTGCCAGAGGTGCGCTGATTATCAGCGGTGTAGGAATCCAAGAAACAGATATTGCCCTTGGGGTTTTCTTCGGATTGCTCCTGGTCCTGTGGCTTGGGTTAAGAGTGAGGGAGAATAATGATAGGCGTTGATGTTGGCATAAGCACTACGGTTGCTGTGGATACCCACAACCTGGAAGTGAAGAAATCGATAATCTCGCCATCTAAAAGGGGGGTCGCCTCCAGGCTGCTTGGCATTGTGT
Organism: Microcaldota archaeon; assembly: GCA_043814255.1. Lineage (GTDB taxonomy): Archaea > Micrarchaeota > Micrarchaeia > Burarchaeales > JAKAKT01 > CAZYPB01. Next base: position 1,147 of record JBDRKD010000067.1, on the reverse strand, counting down.
ATGATGGAAGAGGGGAGGTTGCAGTAACTGGCGCGGGAGCCATGGCCGAGAGGGAATCGCTCAATAGGATATGCGAGCCAGCATTCATTGATGAGATTGGGGCCATAGGAATCGGAGGCTCGAAACTATTCGGTTTGAAAAGATGCATTGTTGTGAGTATGGGAACTGGAACTGCAATAGTTTATGTAAATGGGAAGAAGTGCGAACACCTTGGGGGGACTGGTGTTGGGGGGGGCACTATCCTCGGACTTGGGAGGAGATTGCTTGACACTTATGACCCTGAAGAGATAGCAAAACTCTCAGAACAGGGAACGCTTAAGAAAGTGAACCTAACTGTCGGCGATATCTACGGAAGCGGGATTGGCATTGTGCCGGCTGATGCAACTGCATCGAACTTCGAAAAGAAGGGGAGGTGCAGTAAATCGGACAATGCGCTTGGCATACTGAATCTTGTTGGGGAGACTGTTGGTGTTCTTGCGTGTTTCGCAGCCAGGGAGAAAAAAACGAAAGACATTGTTTTTGTCGGCACGGTCCCAACGATGCAGGTGGTTGCGGATGTATTAAGGAGGACAACAGGTATGTTTGGCTTTGGATGCAGGATACCCGGGGAACCTGCGGCTGCTGTGGCGCTTGGGGCTGTTCTTTGCTTTGAGTATAACATTTATATAAAATAAATACTCTAGTAAACCATGTCGAAAGTCCTGACTGCGACTGCATTTGTCCTGTTGATTCTTTGTTATGCTAACGCGACAAATTATGCTGTTGGCGACAACATCGACATCACATCAATCGACGCATATGTTGTCGATAATATCCTGAATGGAAAAGTATACTACAAGGAGTTTGTTTTTGAGAGAGAGATTGAGAGATGGGATGATGACCTGTTGGAGGGAGTATACACCTTCGACTACTCTGCTGTTATTGCCACAGGAACGTTCGGAACGATAAGCCCTGCTGCGGGGGAAATCGTATCCATCTACTACTTGGATAACTTAGGGCAATACACCCACATATCGGATGTACCAATAGGTGGTGGTGGGGATTTCACTCTTGATCTTTCTGTCCCGGGGCTTATCGACTGGGTGGCGCTTGGGAAGGATTGCACATACATACAAATAGACTATCCGGGATATGAGGACAGGCTCCC
>JBDRKD010000066.1:0-2208 GCA_043814255.1 Microcaldota archaeon | reverse complement strand
GACACCGACAGGACAGGAAGTGGAACACCCCGAAGCGGAATTGACAGAAACAGGCAGAAGGAAAACGAAGGATGGGGAGAACTCACACAGTCTGAATCTGGCGGACAAGATAACGATGTTGCCAACACCAAATGCATGGGATGGGAGAAGGGGGCCGGGAATAGAATTAAATATGCAGAGCAAGTCACAGAAGGACAGAACGCTGGAAACGGTAGTTCAAAAACACCCTGGGATGAACCGTGGCTTGAAGTTGCAACCCGCCTTTGTCGAGTGGATGATGGGGTATCCAGAAGGATGGACGGATTTATCAGCCAAGACGAAGCTATGCGAACAATGCGGGGGTTTTATGATTCAGCCGCGTTGGGCGAACGGACAATTGGACTCAACTTTTGCAAAGAGAAGGTTTTGTTCAAGCACTTGTTATGGGTATTGGATAGAGAATCAAAACAAAGAACCATCGAAACAGACTGCCCGAAGGCGGGCGCAACGGAGAATAAAGCAAATGAGTTCTTGCGAGAGGTGTGGATGCAAGGATTTTCTACAGAGACATCACAAGGATCGGAACACAAAGAACAACTCATTAGAGAACTTGGAAGTGCTTTGTCAAAGTTGCCACCTCTTGGAACACTTAAAGGACGAAAGTTGGGGAGTGGGTGCGATGAAAAAAAGGTACGAAGAGGAAATAAACAGAATCAAGACAGAGTTAGCAGACTTAAATGTTTAGGTAATGCAATCGTGCCGCAAATCGCTTATGAAATTATGAAGGGGATAAGAGATCTATGAACATAACTAAAAGACAGTCAGAAATGGAGGGGTATAGAGATGGGTAAGAATAAAGAGTTACATGAGCTGTTGGGGTTGTGTTGGCATGAAGAAGTTCCAAGTAGCAAAATTTTTAACTACAGATGTTTATGTGGATATGAGGTAGAGACACAGATTCGCCTGCTTGGAAAACATATAAGAGAGAACAATCCCGACTACGCCTCTGACCCTCGCCTTGTATTGAGGGAGATGATGAAGCGGGAGGATTTTAGATTGTTTATGGCTCGGCTGATGTATTATGGCGATACCGCAGGGGCAATTGATTGGGATGAAGACATAACGATTGACCTTATTCTCGACACCACCGGCAAGCTCAGAGACATGGCTATTGAATGGCTGAAGAACAATAAGGGAAATGGAGGGGTATAGGGAGTGAGTAACTATTTCAGACGAATTAAACGAAATCAAACAAGGGAGGATCTAATGAAAAACAAAATGAAGGTACCAATACCAATACCATTAATCGGGCAGCAGCAGCAGCAACAACTGCCATTCGACGTGTCACAGGCAACAGTAAAAATATGCGGATCCTGCAAAGGTTTAATCTTTGATAAATGCTTTAGGATGTCAATCATATCAGCGCTGGCCCCAGGCAACAAAACAGGCCAGCAAATCACAGTAGAACAGCCAGTATTCATATGCCGGGGATGCGGTTTAGAAATGAATATGCAGGCGACAAATATTGGAACGACACAATAGGGGGAAGACCATGCCATATAAGCCAAGAGTACCCTGCCCAGGCAGAGGACCACGACGCGGATCATGCAACGGTATAGTCAAGGCGGGTACGATATGCCCTGCCTGCCAGCCCTATGAGAAAGCCATTGCAAAGGACTACGACAGACGGAGAGACAAAACGCCAGATAGGAAGGCTATACATTCGCCTCAATGGAGGGCGATCAGTAAGATGAAGTTAGATCAAGATCCGTTGTGTGAAAGATGCAAGAGTGAAGGGCGCGATGTTCCGGCGGTATTGGTACACCACAAGGACCGGAATCGGTTTAATAACGATTCGGGCAACCACGAAAGCCTCTGCACTCCATGTCATGAGGCAGAGCACAAAGGGGAAAGGTGGGGGAGTAGGGGATGAAGTGGGAATATAAAATATTTACATGCGAAGATCCAAGTCCAGACGGCGAAAAAGAACTTAATGCTTTAGGCCGGAACGGATGGGAGTTGGTTGCAATAAGGCGTATTTATAAGTTCGGATTAAAGTGGTATTTCAAACGCCCTTTAAGTTATCTATTTGATAAGAAAAGGCAAGCCCTCACAAAACGCACAGGGAAGGAGTAGGAGTAGGAAAGAACCGATGTTGTGGTCATGGGAAAACCGATGAAGCATATGTTCAATTTAAGAGATAGGGGGGGGCGGGTCTAATCACCACGG
>JBDRKD010000065.1:0-6613 GCA_043814255.1 Microcaldota archaeon | reverse complement strand
TACTGAGGGACAAGGTTTACATGCGGACCAAGGAGCTGGAGATCAAGGACTAATGTTTGGTTACGCAACAAATGAGACAAAAGAATTCATGCCTCTACCAATTGATCTAGCACATAAATTGACAATGAAATTAGCAGAAGTAAGAAAAAACGGATCATTGCCTTGGGTAAGACCAGACGGAAAGTCTCAAGTAACAGTGGAATATGTAGAAGGAAAACCAAAGAGAGTCGATTCTGTTGTTATTGCAACACAACACTCTCCTGATATAGAACACTCAGAACTAGTTGAGGAAATCAAAGAAAAGGTAATCAAACCTGTTTGTGGAGATTGGTTAGATGAAAACACAAAATACCACATAAACGCTACAGGTAGATTTGTAATTGGAGGTCCTCCAGGTGATAGTGGTCTAACAGGAAGAAAAATAATTGTAGACACTTATGGTGGTCATGGAAGCCATGGTGGAGGAGCTTTTTCAGGAAAAGATCCTTCAAAAGTTGATAGATCAGCTTCATACATGGCTAGACACATAGCCAAGAATGTGGTCGCAGCAGGATTAGCTGACAAATGCGAAGTCCAATTAGCTTACGCTATTGGTGTTGCACAACCAGTATCCATTCTTGTAAGCACACATGGAACAAACAAAGTACCAGAAGAAAAAATTGAAGAGATTATAAAAAACCACTTTGACCTAAGACCAAAGGCTATAATAGACTATTTGCAATTGAAAAGGCCTATCTTCGAGAAAACATCAGCTTATGGACATTTTGGAAGAAGTGATCCAGATTTCACATGGGAAAAGACAAACAAAGCTGAAGAATTGAAGAGAGATGCAGGGTTATAAACCCTGTGTTTTTTTCTTTTTCTTCGTCATTCTAAAGATTATTTTAGTAGTAGTATAAAAGAGAATTCTGACAATTAATCTAAACCTAGACTAGAATAAAGTATTTAAACTGATAGGTTCATTGTTATTATCTCCCAGTAACATATCATATTCACTCAAATAAATAAAATTTACAATACACCCCAGATAAACTCTGAGTTTACTCTGGTAATGTCTTCATGGACGCATAAGCTATCGAGCTTCCTATACGGCAGAAACCTGCCAAACACCCAAAAATAACGGGTTAGGAGGCTTTTGGTTTAGTCAGTTTAGGCTCCAATGAAATCGACTTCTGAGCGTGAATTTTCTTGTCTTCTGTCCTATATATAGTAGTCTTTGGACAGACTTGAGTGTCTCTAGTTAATTATGGGTTTCAGACGAGGTTCTGGCGATATTTGCCGAAACATGCAAATATGGAAAACCCTTTACTGAATAAAGTAGAACTTGGATACGTTAGAGGAAGTTCTACACCCTGTAAGATTTTCCGGTTTGGTATACCAGAGAGAAAAGATTCAAGCCCCTGTTTAGTTGTATGTTCTCTACGCCCTCTCTTCGTGTTGATTATCACATTAAGAGGCCGTAAACAAACCGGAAAAGAATTATCGGGAGGGTACTTGGAGAGTCCTCAACACGCTTTTCATCAGTTCAGCGTCCTTATCGCTCTCTGGGGTCAAAAGTAGAAAACTGATTTGAGGTGTTTTCTGCTGTCCCTCCATTTGATTTCTGCCGGGGGAGATTGTCTATACGGGAGCGGGCACGCCCTCCAAGCTTTCTTGTTTCCGTACCCCGGCTAAGAATTTCTGAGAGCCCCCAGACCAGGATCAACAACTTTTGACTTGGGCTTTACGGGTCGTGTGGTAGCGCTTGCCTTAGATTCGTCTAGCTGGTATTGTGACCTGCAGCGAGAATAAGATCGCACAGTGTCGCTTTATCAGCTTGTTGCCCTGGCTCTCAGATCAATATTTCAAGTCGTTCGAGTGTAGAATTCAATCGGTCCGCAAACTGGTTGAAGAACTTCATTCTGCACTCAACTCGTCTGCTGGAAGTTTAACCTCATGGAACCACAACTTGAACTGGGTTTGAGGCTGCTTTCCCGAAGCTCTGTGGGCCCTCCCATCAGAGTTTCGCCTATGACTAGTCATGACATATCCCTTCATGATTTGTTTCCCAGAGGCTTCCAGCTACGGAATTCAACTTGTTGAACAAGGAAATGTTCAACAATTAGAAATTGCCCCCCAACCCCACACATCATTCGCCCCATTTCTAATGAGTTCTTCCCCAATATAGCCGAGACGCAGTACCTGTGCGAATTACCCACCAAACCCCCTTTCCGCAGGGTCTCGGCTTTGGACGATAAAAAAGTGGGCCCGTGATCTGGTTTGTTTCTGTGTGTGTTCCACCCCCGAACCACGCAGATATTTGATCATTGGCCACTATAATCATAGGGCAGGAGAACGATTGGGCGACAAGGAGTTTTTGCAGCTTAAGCCCTCCAAAGCTTCCAGTATTCCCTGATTGTCTTCCTGCCTTCCTGAGAACAATGCTGGTGATGAAAACACTAGCTTAACTATATATTTGCTAACAGTGACCGGAGCTTCAAACCGGGAAAGGAGGTGGAGCCATCAAAAAACACCGGGCTTTGCCCTTGGCCCATCCCACCCAGATCGTCTGTCCGAAAGACACCGATCTATAGTAAATCTGCAGTATTTCTACTAACAATTACTCCTCGCTTCCATCGGACGGAAGTGTTTTTCTGCATGCAGTGTTCGTTAGCGTCAGTTGTAAACTGACAATGTGCAGTCAAACTTCTTTAGGTCGCGAGGTTTATCATGCATTTCATACTGAGTCTTGGAACGGGCGGCAGCATGGAAGCCGTTCTTGCTTGCATGGTGTTCGCAGTTCTCGTTCATCTTCTCCACGACATCATGTTCTGGAGGGGTTCACCCATCGGATACAGTGTCCTCTGGATACTGATATGTGCGATGTCGGCATTCGGCATCGCCAATTGGTTCGGTGTCAACTTCGGCACGATCTTCTGCCTGGGAATGGCTTTCGCAAGCTTCTACTTCATATTCAACATGGAGAAGTATTGCGAGCGCCGGGAACGCAACGCTGGCAATATGAAACGTGGCTCCAGGAAACTCAAAGAAGCCGTTAAGGAGGTTCGCGATGAAACGAAACCGCGAGCAGCACGCAACGGCCAGCCAGCAACACAACCAAGCAGCGGTCGCAACTAAGGAGGAAGCATGACCAAAAAGATTACAAGGTCTTTGGTTCTCCTCCTGTTCTTCCTGATCACAGAGTTTCTCGTCACCAGTTGTGGACCACCAGTATACACACACAGTGAAATCAATGAGAAACCCATCAACAAACACGAGGAGAAGAAATCCTCGAAGGACCAGCAGCCATATGACTGGAGTCAATGGAATCTGAACCTCCCGGAATTATTTGGGAGAGACAGTAACTCTGATTCTCCTTCCTTCTTATCTGAACTCCACGAGAGCAAAGATGACGGAACCGGATTCCTTTCAACCGCTAAAGAGAAAACCAGCGGCTGGGGAACCCAGATCTCCGAAGGATGGGAATACATCATGACATGGATCAATGGTAAATGGGTCTGGATCAAGATGAAAGTCAACAGCTTGTCCATACCATGGTCCAACGAGGACGAAGGTGGATAAAAACCGTCGGTGACGACGGAACAGGGGCGATGTGCGTCACGCTTTGCGTTTCTTCCCCCCGGAAGTTGTTGCATGGTGTTGTCGTTCCCAACCATCGCCTCTTTTGTATCGTATTTCTCGCGAAACCCTTGACGGTCCAAACTCTCCTCCTGGTGCCATTCTAACAGGTGTGTGAGTAAGGTCAAAGAGGACGCTCACCGGAAGGGTATTCGCTAACTCCCTGGGCCACGTCTCCGCTAAGAGCCGTGGTCCGGGAGTATATTTTATATAATACCCCTGCCAGCTTTCTAGCTGGGTTTCAACGTCGCATCCTCTGTGAGAGAGGATTCGTTGAATCAGTATTTTCAGGCAAGCAAACATGTCGGGTCAATTCTTATTGCAGCATGCAATGTGAGGAAAGATGCCGGCGATAGCTTGTTGGGAAATCCTCGGGGTTTCTGAATTCAATCGCGCCGTGGGGGAATCTGGTCACCCCGTCGGGCTCATAACTCGAAGATCCCTGGTTCGAATCCAGGCGGCGCTAGTTTGTCGGAGGACGGTGTAAGCGTTTGCTTTCTGAGGTCCATTCACAAACGCCCAATCTGCTTGAGAACAGAACATCGTCTTCCGGTTTTGCGGGGGTAGCTCAGCTGGTTAGAGCAGATCTTTGGTAAAGATCAGGTCGGGGGTTCGAGTCCCTTCCTCCGCTAAAGACATGCGACCAGGTGGCAGTGAGATCACATCTACAGAGAGGCAACCACCTCCCCCTCTAGTAGACCCAATAAGTAGGAGACTACTCAGCTCATTGTCGCCTGGTCCACTTTTTGAAAATGATCGAAAAAAGGGGCAGGCCTCTTTTCGTTTACATATAGGCAATCAACAATACACGTAATTAAACTCGAGAATGAGAAGGGAGAGGATAAAGGTGCCAAAGGGAAAAACGATACCCTTCGTCAGAGATGGAGAAAAAACTCTGTGGCGCCTCGAGCAGGTACAGGGAGTACCAGCAGAGAAACTTCCAGGAATTATCAAGAGAGTTACACAAACTGGAGACATTCTTCTTTTCAGAAGAAGAGACGCCACTGCTGTACAACCTGAAGAAGATTACGATGACGGGAACCTTTCTGACCCGTTCAAAGTTATGAAGAGAAGAATATTGGCCAGAGAAGGATAACAACAACCTCACCACTTCAATTGCGGCACTGATTCGTCAGTGCAGGAGGGCTTAAACCAAGATGGAAAATATGGGGGATTTACAGATAACATCCATAACTGATGGCGACGGTGTAACAGCCATTAGCATTGAAGGACCCCTTCCAAAGGACAAGGAAGGAAGAGAAACACTCTGGGAGATGATTGAGAAATGTCTACCGGAACAAAATGCAATTCGACCGGTAATCTTCAACGTGGGCAAAGTCACGCTGCCTGAGACACCGATTGGACACGTAAACCAGGACACCAATCCCGGACTGTGCGAGATCTTGACCAGAATTCAAGTGGGCATCAGGGAACGGAACAAAGTCGGCCATGTTCCTGACCATCTGGAAGGAGAGACTCTTCCGCTCGTCGCGGCATTCTGCGGTCGCCCAGACATCATTCCTCGGGCGGAACACACAATGTTCGCGTTCTCCAGCGGACCCACCGCTGCAAGAAAGAGAGTGACTGATGGAGTTAACCGCATACATAGGCGCCTCTTTCCCCCCGAGTTCGAGTAAATCTGTTGTCTTTCCGGGTCATCAAATAACGCAATCTCTGGCAACAGTTTGTCTCCGATAACTCTCTAGTTGATTGGTAAGGAAGACAAACTGGTACAATAGTGATCCGCATTGTCGGAATGCACACGTTGGCCCGGAAAATATTATGCGATGACACCCCGAACTTTGATTAGGTTCTCGGTAGTAGGTCCCAGACACCTGTTCGGGGTGCTGTCGTTTTTTTGGCAAAGAAGGAGCTGAAGTTGACTGTAAAGAATACATGTAAGAACCCCAGCTGTAAGAAACCGGTTCCCCAAATGAGGACGGAACTTCTCACGGTTGAGGAACTCGGTGCTACACTTGATGGTTGTTGCAGCATTGAGTGCCGATGGTTCCTTGTTCCACAGAAACGATGATATGTCTCCCGGTTCTGGGCTTAAGACTAAACGGTTTGCACTCTTTTTGGGTAGAAACCCCCGCGAAACATCGCGTTCAGGATTTTCCTTGACGCGATAAGGACTGCAACTTATCAGGTCTTCCCCGGGACCGGGGTAAAGCTTGGGTGAGGTAGGTGCTGATCTAAAACCTCCATGATGGGAGTATCGGCGAGAGATACACCTCCTTCACCTTTTATCTTTAGAGATTTGGCTCCAGGGCTCTCTCTTCAACGCAACAATCAACACCTATTTCAACTTTTCGTGATGGTGAGCCCAGGAGCCTTTATCGCCTCTGTGCCATTGCGAGAAAGTGTGTTGATGGGGAATGGGAACAGTTTAACTCGCCGGTTACTGTTCCCGCTTTCCCTTTATCTTGTCAAGTAAACGGATCACATCATCAAAAGGAGGTGATCATGATTCAAGATGCTATCACATGTCTTCTTCGGGATTTCTGGTCTACCTACTTTGCAATTCTCTCTGCTGCAATGAGCCCATTCATCTACTGGACATACTACAAGCAAATAAAGAGAGGATCGTCCATACCAAATCCAGCCACACTTGGAATTTGGTTAGTTGGGATGGGCCTGAACACGTTATCGTATTTCGACGTGGTTAATCAGAACATTCCGAAGGGCCTTCTCTCCGTCACGACAACGTCATGTATATTCGCCATGATGATATATGTATCGAGAAAGAGAGAATTCTCTCCATTGAAACTGCTCGAGAAACTCGCTTTCCTTCCGGTACCAATTGTCGTGGTGCTTTGGTTCTTCACAAATGACAAGGTTGACAATCTTTTGGTACAGTCGATCTTATTTGTCGCGTTCATACCTACAGTTGTAGGAGTGCTTGACAAAGGAAACAGAGAACGTGAAGATCCGAAAGCATGGACACTCGCTGTGATTGTCTACATTGTACTGATAGTATCTCTCGCGCTCGACC
>JBDRKD010000064.1:0-4181 GCA_043814255.1 Microcaldota archaeon | reverse complement strand
GAGCATCACACCAATCGATTTATCATACTGGTTGTTTTATAGGCTTAGTCTCTGGCAATATTTAAACCTAGTGGCTTCCATAGTTTTGCACATTAAATGCCGATAAAAAACAGTTCCCGCCCGATTGATGTGCAGGGGCGGGAATAAATGTGCAAGTTACTCCGGACCCGTTGTTTTGAGTCCTACCAGCCCACGGGATTCGGAAATCCTGTCGATTCCGATCTCGTACTTTTCGTTTGAGTCACCTGCTCCGCCGCCCCCGATGCAGTGGCGGACAACCAGCCCAACCCTTGCTTCCTTAGCTACGTTGAAATACCTTTCCGGTATTTCTCCAATCTCTGCAGTTGGTTCCCATTCTCCGTTAACAAGGACTTTTGTTGCAGGTATCATCAATGTGGAGTTATCTACAGTGCCCCATTCGTGTGATCTTACAAGTTCAAGGAGTCTGATATCTTCTTTTTTTACTTCTATTACTGCTGTCCTGAATCCATTTGATAAAGTTAATTTAAAATTGTCCGGTGTGAGGTCAACAACAACCCCGATTCCAGTTAGGCCTGAGCATATAGCGACTACGTTTTCAGGAACAATAAGGGTCACGGTGTATTCACCATCGGACCCTGTAATCTTTCTTCCAACAGGTTTTCCATCTTCCTCTTTTGCAAGAAAAGTGCTTGTACTTACCCCTGAGGTAGTTAAAGTACGTCTGACGCTTCCCGGCAATTTTCCGAAATTCTTTGTCATCAATGGGTCAAAAGCCGTGTTTGATAGAGTGTTTTGGCCGACTTTTATTTGTTTTAGTCTCACGGGTTGGGTGCCTCGATCGAAAATCATGACGTGTTTAGGATTTATTGTTGCGATTGCCATTATATCAAACCTCCCATTAGCAGAATAAGTAATAATTTATAGTGAAACTTGTTTATAACCGTTCGTATTATGTCAAACATCAAGAAAACAACCTCATCTGCATCAATCTCGACTCCTTCTCGAATTAATGTGCAAGGCCGGCTTCCATGCAGCAGCGTAGATTCCTTCGGAGCGCTTACACAGTGTGGCTCGAGCTCAGCGCACAAACGCTGAGCAGCCGCCCGAAGCGGCTGCCACATGTTACCGGTATAAATGCTTGATTTGTCTGCAGCCTAATCCACAGCGCACAGGGCTAAAAATGCGAGATTACCATGAACACGAACGCTGCGAACATATTGTCATCCATACCCCAATCGAACGACTCGATGGCGGAGCAGAGCACGACTCCAAAGAGAACCACTGGCGATGCGTGAAAAAGGAGGGCGGGGAGGGAGAACAATACGAACGCGAGGCTTCCAACAATGCTTTTTTTCCTGTTGTGGAACCATTTCACAGACCCAAATCGTTTCCCCATAATGGCGGCTGCAGCATCGCCTGCGGCCATTACAAATATCCCCACATAGACAAATTCAACAGTTTCTGAAAACAGGAGCAGCACCATCGTGCCTGCCAGGAACCACAGGACCCCATCCATTGGCCGCTTCCCATGCCGTTCCATCATCTCGAGTATCTGTCCAAGTGCGCCATGCGTACCTCCAGACAGGGAGTTTATGACGGACAGTGAGAGGAGGGTTGAGATGCCAAAGAGGAGGAGCGAGGTTTCTTCCCCGAGGGAATGCACGGTCCAAATAATCAGGAGCCCGCCTATGAAGTGAAAGGCCTTTCTCCTGTATTCAAAGGCCTCTGTTCTCTCCTCACTGCGCCCTTTCTCAGATTTTCCGTATGCTGGATAGAAGAAACCCCCAGGAACCCCTTTCTCGATATTCCTGATTCCCCATTCTACAACATAGCGCGAAAGGAGCGCCGCCATAAAACCAGCAGATATCCCCCATATTGCTACTCCTGATGCAAGGAATGCTCCGGACATGAGGGCGGAAACAAGCGCGAACCACGGGAACAGCTTCGTTTCAAGGGATGCGAATCCTACTCCAAAGCACACGCTGACCGGCGCAGCATACGTTAGTTCGAATCCATTAACAGCACTGAGCAGGTACAACACAACTAACGATAACGCAGACACAAGGAGCGTAACAGCTACCCTCCTCCTGTCACTAAACCGGATGGATACCAGAAGCATAACTGCAATTACTGCCCAACCAACAATCTCCATGCATTCACTTCTTGCGCTCCCCTTCAAATGTTTCAATAAGTCTCTTCGCGTAAACCATGCGCCCAACAGCCCCAACCAAAGTCATTGAAGCCACAACGACCAATGTTGCCTTCAGTACATCCACCCCGTTAACAACAGTCCCGGAAACAGCGCATACCAGCAACCCAAGGAACAATACAACCAACCTATCCGCTCTCTCCCCAATCGCTGGCCAGTCCCTATTTACTTTAGGAAAACCCAAGTTATTTAAGCATAAGTCAACAAACTACATCCGGGAGGAAACATGGTCACATTGGGGGAAGCAGAGCATCTCATAAACTTAGCCCGAAAGTCAATACTGAACTACTTGAGAAACAAGCAGCCCGCGAGCACTTCCGATGCACCGGATTCCCTGAAAGAACCGCTCGGGACATTCGTTACGCTCCATACATACAAGGACCACGGGCTGAGGGGATGCATAGGCTTCCCGCTCCCATACAAGCCACTTGCCGATGCAGTGGCCGACTGCGCAGTGAAAGCTGCTTTCGGTGACCCTCGTTTCGCTCCCCTCTCAAGCGAGAAGGACCTCGATGATGTGATAGTGGAGATAAGCGTCCTCACAAAACCCCAAGTCGTCCAAGTAAAGGACCCATCCGAATACCCTAAAAGAATAAGGGTGGGAAGGGATGGTCTGATAGCAAAGAGCGGCTTCTGCTCAGGTCTTCTGCTCCCGCAGGTTCCGCTTGAATGGAAATGGAATGAGGGGGAGTTCCTCTCGCACACATGCAGCAAGGCGGGCCTTCCTGCGGATGCGTGGAAGAGCGGGCAGGTGGAGATAAGCGCGTTCCAGGCGCAGGTGTTCAGTGAAAAATCTCCAAAAGGCGAGGTAGAAGAACAGGAAATGGGGGGATAGCATTGAGGAAAATAACAATCGATTCAGAAACCTCAAAGAGACTCTCTTTGCAACCAGGAGACTACGAACTGCACGAGATAAGGGAGGGGGTAGTCGTTCTTGCGTTCCATGGAAAAGATCCCCAGAAGAAGGATGAGCTCTCCCCAGACGAGTTCTCAGTGCTAAGGAAACTCACCGAATTCAAATTCGAGAAGCGCATCCCCTACACAGTGAACAAAACCCTCTCCAAGCACGAGCGGGACATTCTCGATTCCCTGATTAAAAGAGGCGTTGTCGAACTATACAAGGGGGGCAAGTACAAGCGAACAGGGGTCTATAACATCCCGAGAAAATTCTACCCTCTCATTCTCAAGGCAAACAAGACGGCTCCCCCAGCCCCACCGAAGAACCTCACCCCGATGGAGAAGCTCCAGGACTATGGATACGCAATCATAAGCAACGAGGGGGAGGCCAGGGACATCTCAAGGCAGCTTGAGAAACAGATAAAAGCAGGGGACTATCTCGGAGCCCGTGCTTTCGACAAGAGATTCTACATTGCGGACAGGCGCTTCTACATTGACTTGAGCGAGGGGATAAGAAGGCTCCTCATAAAGCAGGACTCCACAATCCCCCAAATCTCGGTTGCCCTCAAAACAAATGAGGACGCGTGCTCAGTTGCCCTCATTCTCATGAACAACGACTCCGAAGTAATTGAGAAGAAGAAAGGAGTTTATGGGTTGGTTTGAAAAAACAAGTAGCCCCGGTCGGATTTTCACTTTGGTGATTTGAACCGACGTCAACGGCTCCAAAGGCCGTTATCCTTGGCCACTAGACGACGGGGCTAAAGTTGTCGAAACCGTTAGCCCGTTTAACCTTTATTTAATTATTCCCCGAGCGGAGGTTATAGTATGGCCGAGCGTCATGAAAGGGAGATGGAGAGGATACTAGGGGATAGCCGTATTCTGGAGGAGAACCGCCGCCTCATGGGGCAGTTCGATGAGGAGAAGACAATCAACGGGATGGCTTCCGGGACCCGCTGGCAATGAACCAATAGCAATATAAAGCTCGCCTGAGCGTGTATTAACATTAAGTCCCTGGTATGACCTCGACTACTTTGTGGTTTGGGGGAATGCCAGGTTTATGTTGATTCGATGACTAATGAGTCTGTTTCTAAGA
>JBDRKD010000063.1:0-3018 GCA_043814255.1 Microcaldota archaeon | reverse complement strand
CATAGCGGGTCTTCATGGGCTTCAGCTTCCTCTCTTTCTCAAGAAACGAGATTCTTACCAGTCCCAAGGCCCAAAGTCCAAAAACCACTATCGTAATCCCAGCAATTACCTCGATATAATCGATTGCCTGTGCTGAAAATGCCGAGAGGGTGCTGTTGAGCAGAATCCCAAGAACTGAGAACACCAGGATGAAGCCCAAAACAAAGAAGCCAGTGTTGAGCATCACCTTTTCCCTAGATGCCTTGCTCGAGTCCACCACCCCTAGCCCGCCGAGATAAGAAACAAATGCCGGGAGAAGCGGCAGGAAGCATGGAGATAAAACTGATGCTAGTCCAGCAGTGAATGCCGTGATGAGAGTTATCTCCTGTCCACTTGCCAAATCATCCCCATGTCCAAATACCCAGGCCAAGAATAAAAATCTACCAGTCAGGCTTTCTCGAATGCACCCTTAGGGCAATGATTGATGCAGTATAGGCACTCGACGCACTTCCTTCCATCGACTTCTGGGAGACCGAAACCATCCTGCGATATCGCCCTCTTGGGGCACCTAGGTATCATCGGACAACTATGGTCCTGAGGGCATTTTTTAGGATTCACCCAAATTGTCATTCACTCACTTTTTCTTTGAAAATAAAGAAACAACTGCGGCAATCGCAACGAGCCCGCCAACGGCAAGAAATGGAGTTGAGTAGTCGCCTACCTTCAACGTCAAGTCACTCGAGGAGATTCTGGCCATGTCAAGCATATACGCCATTATCTGCGGCCCGACAATCCCTCCGAACCCGTAGGCAGTGAACATGAAGCCGTAGTTCACCCCCATGCTCTTGGTCCCGAAAGCGTCAGCAGTAGCTGATGGGAAAAGCGAGAAATTGGCACCGAAGCAGAGTCCTATCGCAGCCATCCAAGCGAAGAGCACCAAAGGAGAGAGCGAACTCGCATAAAGCACACTCCACAAGAGAAGTGCTTGGAATCCAAATACTGCGAGCATCGTTCTCTGCCTTCCAATCCTGTCCGAAAGCCATCCTGCGAATATCCGGCCCGCTCCATTGAAAATCGCGAGCACTCCAACTGCAAGTGCCGCAAGCGAGGCCGCGCCTGCAGCGTCTATCCCATGAACAGTGGTAAACGAGAGCTTTGCAAATGTCGCAAGATTTCCAATCACCATGAGTCCGGCGGCAGCAGAAAAGGCGAACATCACCCAGAGGGTCCAAAATTCCCTCTTAGAAAGCATCTCCTTTGGCCCAATGTTTGCAGACAAAGCTCCTACTGTGGTCTTGATGTTTTGCGGGTTTTTGAGGAGCAATGCGCCAACAGTTATAATGGCCGTTATCGCAACTCCCAGAACAAGGAACGTCTGAGTTATCCCCTGAATCTCTACGAGCTTCTGCGCAACAGGCGCGAGAAGAAGGGAACCGAATCCGAATCCGAAAACAATTATCCCGCTGACCAAACCTTTCTTCTTCTCGAACCACTTAACGCCAGCTGCAATTGGCGTCACATACGCGAGACCGACCCCGGAGCCGCAGAGAACTCCGTACGTGATGTAGAGAATCAACGGCGAGTTTGCGAACAGGGCAGTGGCAATGAAACCAAGCCCGAGCAGGATTCCGCCGATAAGCGCAACGATTCTTGGACCTTTCCTATCCTGAATCATGCCAGCAGGAATCATCGAGATAGCGAACACAGCAAGCATTATCGAGAATGCAAGCTGGACCTCCGTTTGTGACCAGCCGTACTTCTCAACAAGTGGTCCAGAGAAAACGCTCCACGTGTATGTGATTCCCAGCATTAGGTTGATTAGCACGCCGCCTGCGACGACAATCCACCCCTGTCTTTCGTTCTCATCCATCTGAACCACCGCCTTGAATGAACGACGCTTTTGTAAGCGAAGTTTAAAATCGTTAATCATTTTTCGAAAGGCTTATGAATGATAAGAGAATGAAAGTTAAACATGGGTAACAATTCGAATGGAACCGGTGAAAAAGAGAGGGATAGGGCTGAAGAGAAAAAAGTAGAGGAAAAGGAAGACGAAAAGAGAAACGATAAGAAAAACGGGGAGAAGGAAGACAAGAAGGCGAAGGAGGAGAGGGAGGATAAAAAGGGCGAACACAAGGACGAGGAGAAGAAGGGCGAGAAAAAAGAGGAGAAGTCTGAAGAGCAAAAAGCGGAGAAGAAAGAGGAAAAGCGGGAAAACGAGAAAAACGGGGAAAAAGAGGAGAAAGGAGAAAAACCATTGAGGTTTCTATTCGTTTCTTTGGAGGGTCTCATAGGAGACCTCGCGTGGCAAGTCAAGAAAGAAGGCCACGATGTGAAATATTACATACACTCGAAGAGCGACAGGGATGTTGCCGACGGATTTGTGGACAAATGCGATGACTGGAAGGCGCTCAAGGACTGGGCGGACATAATTGTTTTCGATGATGTTGGCTTCGGTAAGATTGCCGATGATTTGAGAAAAGACGGCAAGAGAGTGATTGGCGGGTCAGAATACACCGATAAACTAGAAGACGATAGGGAGTTCGGGCAGGAGGAACTTAAGAAAGTCGGAGTAAACATACTTCCACACTGGGATTTCACTGATTTCGACACGGCGATTGATTTCGTTCAGAGGAACCCTGGCAGATATGTGATAAAACCCAACGGAAAGGCCCAGAATGAAAAGGAGCTGTCCTTCATAGGTCAGGAGGAAGACGGAAACGACATATTGAATGTTCTCGCGCACTATAAAAAGAGCTGGTCTAAGAAGCTCAATGATTTCCAAATCCAGAAGTTCGCCCAGGGGGTGGAGGTTGCCGTAGGCGCCTTTTTCAATGGAAAGGATTTTACCTACCCCATAAACATTAATTTTGAGTACAAAAAGATGTTTCCAGGAGACATTGGCCCAAACACCGGGGAGATGGGGACCCTGATGTTCTGGTCCCCCTCAAACACCCTTTTCAATGAGACTCTCGCGAAAATGAAGACCAACGGTTTCTTGGTTTGCTTACGGAAAACGGCATAACGCGCTGGCTCGCTTTG
>JBDRKD010000062.1:0-33188 GCA_043814255.1 Microcaldota archaeon | reverse complement strand
CATCCATGTCTGCCCCTTTCTCTATAAGCAGTTTTACTGCCCCGGTGTGGCCATTGTACGCTGCGTCGTGGAGTGGCGTTAAACCGTCTGCGCTCTTTGTGTTCACATCTGCGCCTTTTCGTATGAGCATCCTTGCGATGTTCTCTATGCCTTTGGACGCTGCCTTATGAAGAAGTATCCCTTTGAGTTTTTTCTTACTGCACATACGCATCAATTAGGCCATTAGCCCCCCATTAATATGTGTACTATGATGCCTATAAATGCTTCTATCCTGAAAATTCGCTGTTGATGGCATTTACTTGCCTGTGCGGAGGCCACATGGTGAGGCGGGATAACATACTTTAAATGTTTTAACCTTTTTGGGAGATTCTATTCCATAGGGATTTTCATGGATGCTCTGAATGCACTGTTGCTTGGCATGTTGCAGGGGCTTGCGGAATGGCTGCCCATAAGCAGCAAATCGCAGGTCATGCTCGCTGCGATGGGGTTGTTTGGGATTCCGCCGGAAGGGGCTCTTCAACTCAGCATATATCTCCACATTGGGACAATGCTCGCTGCAATAATCTATTTCAGGAACACGCTCCTGGAAGTCCTTAACGCTGCTCGGAAGAATCCGAGGGACCCCCTCTTCTCATTCCTCATGATCTCCACAATCTCGACTGGCGCGCTCGGGCTTCCCTTGTTCCTATTCATGAAGGACTCCTTCTTGTTAGGAGGGGATATTTTCGCAGGGGTGATTGGGGTTGGACTCATAATAACGGGACTCGTACTGCTGAAATCAAAGGAGGGGGGAAAACGGCGTGAGAAGGACGCCACGTTCAAGGATGCGCTGATTGCCGGGGGCGCCCAGGGATTCGCAGTGCTTCCGGGCATCTCGAGAAGCGGGGTCACAACGGCATCCCTTCTCTGGGCAGGGTTCTCACAGGAATCAGCACTCAAGCTCTCCTTCTTGATGAGCATACTCGCTGTTGCGGGCGCGGAGATTGGTTTCTCGCTCATAGAGGGATTTCCAAACATAGGGGTGAATGAGGGGATATTGATGACTGCCTCGTCATTCGTTTTCGGCATGGCGAGCATTGGATTGCTGCTCCGCGTGGCAAGAACCATCTCCTTCACTTCGTTCTGCTTGTTCATGGGGACGCTCTCACTGGTCCCGCTAGCCTATTCCCTTATAAGCTAAAGGGAATACATTACCTGAGCCACCAGCGTATTGAAGCGTTTATCTGGTAGTTAGAAGATGATGCTTCCTTCCCGAAACTGGCATCAGAGCCTGTTGCCTTATAGAGGTTCCCGTCAATGTTGAGTGACCATGCCTTATGAGGCATCTCAATGCTCCACTTGTACTCCTTTATGCTTATCCCCTGAAGCTCCGCTCCTTTAAGCTGGGCGAGCATGCTCATATTCTGCCCAAGGAACCAGAGTGGGTTGAAGCCGATTCCCTGCTTTCCGCCAAAATTAGCCTTAGCCCCAACAGCGTACGCATCAAGCTTCTCCATGTCTATCTTATCAAACCACACTGTGTATTTGCCTTCAGGGTGCTGCGCCATCACTTCGATTACCTTCAGGTTCTTTGTTTTATCGAAAGCTACATCTGCACCGACAGTGAACCCCTTGAGCAATGGGAACTTCTGCCCAAACCTTCCCTTTCCTGAAACACCAACCGTGCTGTTGAATGCCCATGCGGAGGCGGATGTGTGCCCCTTCAAGTACTGGAGCGTCGCCCTCTTGTCAGTACCATCGAATATGCCTGTAAACGAGACCCCATCTGCCAATGGCCCGTTGAACACGAATGACTTGACGCTCTTCCCTTCCGCATCCTCAAACATGCCGAAACCGCCTGAATAGCCTTTCCTGTCCCGTAGGCCTGCGTAGAAGTTTGTGACTCCCCTGCCTCCGAACCTCGGATTCCATTTCCGTATGGAATCTGAGAGGTCCCATATCTGGCTTGTCAGTCCCAGGAATTTCTCCTGCCTCTCGCCGTAACTCTTACCCAATGAAGTTGAGTCCAATGCAGCAACGCGGTTGCCTATTTGGATTGCCTGGTTGGAGAACTCGTTCTCCCCTTTCAAATCCGGCGCGCTCTCCTTGCCAAGTGAGAACGCAAGATCGAGATACTTGCCCTTACCCAGGTTATATGTTGTGATTCCGGAGTATTTCTCAGTCTTCTCCTCTACTGTCTCCCCTTCTCCCAAATCAACTGCCTGCCCCATGACGTCATAGAACCCCTGGAAATTGGCCCTGCCCATGGAGAACCGCAGTTCATCCCTGTATTCATATTTGCTCGAATCAGGGTCGAAGCGGTAGACGAAGCTGTTCTTCATGCTCCTCGTCTTTACCTCTGCGCCGAATACATCTGTCTCGCCCTCAAGCTTTCCATATATTGTAGCGCTTATCTTCCCCAGTGCAGTGAATCTTGCCAGGAACGTTGACTCCGGGCCTTTTCCCGCAATCTCCTCGGCTGCTGTCGGCTCATGCCTGTAAACACCTGCGACGACAACACTCTTCGGTTCCCATTCGCCTCCCTTGGTATCCCCAAGCTGGAGCCCAACCGTCATCGCCTTGTCGCCATTCTTGTCTGATACCACGTAGTTCGCTGCCTCGAGGTTCTTGGTAATTTTGGTCTGCCAACCGAAGAAGAATCCAACCTTATCGTATTCCTGTGTTCCGGGTATCGATTCCTCCCCAGCTGCTTTCTCGCTCTCCGTCTCCAGACCTATGTTCGTGGTGATTGGGAGTGCCTCTTGATATAATTGTATGAAGAGATGGTTCCACTCGCTCCCGAGCTCAACATCCCTTTCGTACTCCTCGATTATCCCATCGTATTCTCCCTTTGTTATGGTATAGCCGTTGGCCTCTGTTGCTATTGCCTCTATCTGCTGCCTGATTGCGTCCCTGTCCCCGTCCGTTATGCGGCCGGAGAAGTCCCTGTCCAATGTCTGAAGGAGTATCCCGAACTCTGCAACACCTGAGATTGTATCTGATGGGCCTTCCGTGGACCTTGAGGCAATGTTGGAGTATAACTTCTTCAGGTCATCAAATGCCTTCTTCTCGGCGCGGGTGAATTTCCTCTTGTCAACCTTCACTCTGCCCCACGCCTTTCCGGTGTGTATCCAAAGGTCTCCCCCAATTCTGTCTATTCCCTCCAAAATGATGTTTTCCCTAAGCTCCTTAATGCCTGCAAAGTACTCTGCCTTCGTGAGCTCGCCATCCCCGAAATGGTTCCTGATGTACCCTATCAGGCGCTCCTTCTCGCTCCCATGGAGCTGCGAGTCATTGATCAGGCCAACCAGTTTCTCGAGGTCCTCCTGTGTCGTGATTGTCGTGCCAGCGATTGTTTCGCCCGGTTCACCTTCCCCTGCGATTTCATCAAGCTTTGCATTCATATCACCAAGCGTGATCTCGCATCCGCTGAATGAGGTTCCAAACGTCAAATCCCCGCCAGAGTCAGTGACAATTATTCCGCCGGCAGCCTCAATCTCTCCCCTCACAAAAGCAAGAAGCTCGTCTGATTGGTCCCGCGTTATCGGCGCGTCCGCATATTCTGGCAACCCGTTGATGTAGCTCCAGAGCTGGTTGAGCTCCTCGCCCTTGAATGTATCATCAGAGTATGTCACCTGGTTGGCTATGAGGCCCAACGTGGTTCTTACCCCGTCGAGCGAAACGCCTGTGCTTGTGGTTGAGAGGCACTCGTCGAACAACCCTCCCATGTTCGCGAAACGCTTGTAATCTTTAGTCCCCTTCGTCTCCAGGTAACCATTGAAGAACATGTGCACGTTTGAGGGGAGCATCGTGGCGTTCAGCATTGAGGTTATTTTCTTATCCTCTTTCTCAAGTACAATATCCCCCTGTTTGTCATACTCCGCGCTTGACTTCATGAATGGATTTTTTCCTTTGAGTAGGAAGCGCTGTAGCATTATGCCATTGTAACGCATCCTGGCGGCGCTGACATCCAGGGTCTCGGAACCTTGCTTGTAATGCGGTTGTTGGTCAGCAAGGTCATGGTAGAATGTTGTGTTGAGGTTCCTGAAATACGCTGCATTTACGTTCCCGCGTTGGTCGGTAGATGCCCCATATTGGGCTCTTCCGAGGTCTTGAGCCGCTATCTCATGCTTCTTCTGCCATTGGAGCGCGAGCTTTTGGGATGTGATTCTGGGATTCGCCTTCTTCATATCCCTCTCATCCTTCATCATATCATTGTACAACGCAATAATCTGTGATTTGGCCTTGTCTGCTGCAAGGCCACCCCATGGGCGTTCGCTCACCCTGCCTGCCTGGGGTCCCTTGAATTTCATCATATCCCGCTTCTGGTGCAGTCTCCTGATATTGTCCGAGAAATTTGATGGGTTGCTGAAATCCAGTCCAAGCATCACCTCGCCACCGCCGTACAGGCTGAGGTTCGGGTACGTTTCCCCACCTTCCTTTAGGGGCTGCATGAACGAACGGGCATTTATCTCCCCACCCATCGGGCTCTCCACTCCTTTCTCCTTAAGCCTGTCCTCCCCTGGCTCCATCGCAAGTTTCCCGACCTCGTCAAGGAGCGTGTAACCGGTCTTCATCTTTCCCTCTGCCTGCTCCCAGAACTTTCCCATGAGCTCAAACCTCCTGCTGAAGTCTGCGGTCTGGTAAAGCGCAAGCATCTGGGTGAACATCGTGTTGACCAATGGGCTGAACTCGCGGGCATCAGTAACGTTGTACAACACATGGTCAAGCGAACCGCTGTTTTGGAACACTATGCTCTTGCTGTGTTCTGGGAGAAGCATGTCCATCTGCCCAAGCACAATCCTGAGGTCGGCATCATCGACATCTGAGCCGCCGATGAGCTTGTCCCCTTCCCTCTCGCCAATGCCCCATTTGACGCATGCCTCTATGCAAAGCGGGTCGAATGAATCCACAGGTATGTCCTGGTGGGACTCGGTCATTGTTACCTTGCTTTTCAATTTGTCCCCCTGTTCTGTGAGAAGGAACGCCGCTGAC
Source organism: Microcaldota archaeon (assembly GCA_043814255.1). Lineage (GTDB taxonomy): Archaea > Micrarchaeota > Micrarchaeia > Burarchaeales > JAKAKT01 > CAZYPB01. The sequence goes on along the minus strand of JBDRKD010000062.1, from coordinate 28,214 downwards.
TCCGGCTTCTCGCCGGCGAACATGTCCCATCGCTCGCTCATTGAGCCCATATTGACCTCTCTCCATTGCATGTATGACATGATCTCCGTGTAAAGCGTCACGATGTCCGGATCTGGATTGTTGAGCGTATTGATAAGACCAGCCGCCTTTTCATTCTGCTTTGGGTCCAGTGTCTTCGCATAGCCCCTGAGGACCTCTCCGTTCTGCCCGTACAGCGCCTTGAGCGCAAAACCTGCTGCGGCTTGATTGTTCCTGAGCCAATCAACGTAATTGGTAACCACTGATTTGAATGCCACGGCATCATCTGTTTTCGCAACACCTTCAGGGGATTCGAAACCGAGTATGGAGTTCCGTATGCTGTCATCAATGCCAAACATCCCCTTCACGTCTTTATCTGCCCCCTGATAATTAGCCAGGAGATGGTATTCATCGAGCGAGGGGTCTGCTGCGTTCCCTATGATCTGCCTGCCATACAGGTATCTCTTGAATATCTTGTTTGAGAGGTGCACGGAAACGACTGCTGCAGCTGTTTGTTTGAAGAAGACTCTTGCTCCCGACTCATTGAACGTTAGGGTTTTTCCTCCATCCGAATCAACTTCTTTGAACATCTTGTCCAAAACCTCCTTGGAATACAGGCTCGAACCTTCAAGTTCTCGTTTCACAAATGAACAGAACACCATATCGAATTTCTCCCTTCCTGGCAATGAGCCGGTATAGGTCTTATCCTGTCCAATCTCTTGTATGAACCTCTCATAATCGTCAGTATATGTATTCCATATGCCCCCCATGGTCTCAATTAGATTCTCGGTATTATTCACTATGTTTGATGGATCGTTGAATTCAACGATTCTCTCCAGTTCATCCACAAGACTCTGGGCAGCGCCCATTGCATCCGATGCCATCTGGTTAAACCTGTCGATGTATTTCTCATCCTTCTTCGCGACCTGCGTTGCGGCAGTAAGGTGTTCAAGAACAGTGTTTTCTGATGATGAGACCACGCCAGTTTCCTTGAATGCTTTCAGGGTTGATGCCATGTTCTTCACAGTCACCCCTGCGATGTTCACGCTGTTGCTGGGATCCTGGGAGATGAGCTTTGTCGCCTCGGATAATTGGGATGTCCAGTTGTCAATCGCAGCTGAGAGCTTCTTGTCCTTTGGGTATTTTGTTTTCAGTTTGCTTAGGTAGAAGCTTATCTCGCCCCAGTATGTTGAGAGCTGCTGCGGGGAATAGTCCGGAGAGTTATGCTTTTCAATAAGGGAATTGACCTTGCTGAGCACATCTATCTTCGTGCCCCCACTCTCTATGAACAGGTCGTTTTCAGTCTTCTTAGGAGATTTTTTTTCAACTACCGGCATCAAAACACCCCATTATTTTTTCTTCGGAACAATTGTCGACAGCGAATCTACTGTCGGATCTTCCCTGGGAACGCCATCATTCCATTCCAGCATCCTCAGGTACCTGTTCTCTGCCACATAAAGCGGGTTGGATGTGGTTCCAGCGGTTCCATATCTTTCGCTCTGGAATTCCACGCCCTTGAACCTGTTGAGTTCCTCCCCGTCCATGCGGTCTCCCGTCTCTCGCACATCCTTCAGCGTTTGGTCAGCGGCCCTTGCGAGCCCCTCCATATCCTTCCGGATGTCCTTCACCCTGTCCTTATTATCGGAATTAACAACGTTTTCAAGCCCTGTCCCTGCATTCCACATTCCCACCAGATGCTCCGCCAGCTTTAGGTTTATAACGGACAGGCAGTCTATCATCCCGGCCATTGCTGTTGCGTACTGGTACACAAAATGCGGGTGGACTCTAGCCCTTATCTCGCCCTCTTCAGTCTTGCGCGGCAACTCCTTGACATTGGTTGCGCTGAATTCCCTGCAACTTGCGAGCACGGGAATCTCTGGCGAGGAGTAACACTCTGCAATTGAGTCGAACTTCTGCTTTGCCTTCTGGTAGAACTCTGCGCCGCGCTTTGGGTCCCCATTGGCTATCTCCCTCGCCCCTTCCAGAAAAAGCTTGTTCGCAGAATCTATCTCCCGATAGAATATGCCCAATGCCTTATGCAACCTATTCCCACCGATTTTCAGGATGAGCTGGTTTTCTTGTTTCTTTTTCTGAGCCAAAGCCATTTGAGCACCAATATAATAATACTCATTCGGCGTTTAAATCCCTATCGGTGGAAAGCTATTTCCTGAAATCCTTTCCAGCGTACTTTGCCCTCTCCCCCAATCTCTCTTCTATCCTCAGGAGCTCGTTGTATTTTGCTGCCCGCTCTCCTCTTGCCGGCGCCCCTGCCTTTATCTGGCCCGAGGCAATCCCTGTTGCCAGGTCTGAAATGGTGTAATCGCTCGTCTCTCCAGACCTGTGGCTCACCATCACCTGCTTCCCCTGCTCGAACATCATCTTTGCTGCATTGAGCGCCTCTGTCACTGTCCCTATCTGATTCAGTTTCAGGAGCAGGCAGGACATCGAGTCCATCTCAAGCGCTTTCTTTACTCTCGTGACATTCGTTACTGTCAAATCATCCGCAACTATCTGCGCTTTCTCCCCAACGCTCTTCTTGAGCGCAGCATAGGCATTGAAATCCTCCTCCTGAAACGGGTCCTCCAGGCTCACTATGGGGTATGTTTTTATTAGGCCCTCATAGAATGACAGCATTCCTTCAGTATCCACATCCCGCCCATCCAGGGAGTAGATGTCCTTACCTGTATTGTAGAATGAGCTCGCGGCTGCATCCATGCCCATGAACACCTTTCCAGAGTAACCCGTCTCCCCTATTGCCTCTGCGATTGAATCGAGCACTGCGCTTGCATCTTTTATCGGTGGAGCATAACCTCCTTCATCGCCCACGTTCCTCGCGCCAACCCCGTATTTCTTCACGATTATCTTTCCGAGCGCGTGATATACCTCTGCGCCAATCTGCAGTGCCTCTAGAAATGATGATGCGCCTGTTGGGACAATCATGAACTCCTGTATTGAGAGCCCGGTGCCTGCGTGCTTTCCCCCATTGAGTATGTTCATGAATGGGACTGGCAGCACTGTCGGATCCCTTCCAGTCATCTTCCCAACCCAGTCGGAGAGAGGGATTTCCTGAACATGCGCCCCGAGCCTCACTGCTGCCATTGAAACCGCAACTGTCGCGTTTCCGCCTAACTTGCTCTTGTTCTCCGTCCCATCTAGCTCGATTAATGCATTATCCAACTCCTCCTGCTTTGTCGGGTCCATGCCCTTCAGCTTCTCCGCAATAGGGCCATTTATGTTGGAGACCGCCTTCCTGACTCCTTTGCCATCGTAGCGCTTCTCACCATCCCTGAGCTCGAGCACTTCGTGTATGCCAGTTGATGCGCCTGAGGGCGCGCTTGCCCTCACCCGATGCCCATCCGTCCACATCTCAACCTCGACAGTTGGATTACCCCTTGAATCGAGAATCTCCCTTCCCCTCATTCCAATAATGCCAGTCATATGAAGCAGCCTCCGATAGGCTATTCAATTTACACTTTAATAACCTATTCTATGAAGTGTGTGCAATGCGGCAAAAAGGGGAATTTCAGGATATCCGCAGCCGGCACCGTGCTGTGCAAAGAACACTTCATCCACTATGTCGAGAAGAGGATAACGCATGGCGCAAGGGAGACGGGGGTTTTCAAGGGGAAGAGAATTGGCGTTGCTGTTTCAGGAGGAGCGAAGAGCTCGGCGGCCCTGTTTGTTCTTCAGAAAATCGCTTTGAAACGAAGATGTGGGCTTATTGCACTCACTGTTGGCGAGTCTGGAGAGAGTGAGAAGTTATGCTCCGAATTGAGGGTAAAACACATAGGCGTGGAGGCAAGGGGAAATGAGGGCGTTATGAAGGCACTTGGAAGGGGTGCGAAGAAACAGGGGCTGGATTCACTTGTGACTGGACATTGCCTTGAGGACTTTGTTCAGGAGATGCTGTCATACTGCATGCTGAAAAAGCCGGAAGAGATGGTGAGGGTTACGCCAGATAGGTTCTGGGGGAACCGGCTGAATCTCAGGCATCCTGCTCCGCTCTTCAGGTTGTATGAGACGGAAGTATTTGAGTATGCGAAGTTTGTTGGATTGCCGGGAGCAAGAAGGAAAAATAGAGAGGGGTTGGAGAAGGGGCTCTCCGAGTTCATGGAAAGGGTGGAGAAGAAGCACCCTGGAAGCAAGCACAAGATGCTCAAGAGCCTGCTTTTCCTTAAAGCCTGAGTTCCTTTTCAAAAATCTCCTTCATCTTCCCTAGCTCATTTATCCCCAAGGAACCCATTATCTCAAAGCCCTTTCCTGCAAGAACACCAGCAAGCGCTTTCGGCCCGTTTCCTGCAGAGGACTGATAAGTGGATATCGTTATTGCTTTCTGCTTCTCCCTTGCACCAGATAGGTTTGAAACGAATGAATAGACCGGGGGAGAACAGGTCCATGCCCAAGTGGGCCCTATCACAACCAACATATCAAAATCTTCAACAATGTTTTGAAACGCGTTGAGTTCAACGGTCCTCTTTCCCAGTGCCTGCATGCAGCCGATTGTGTATGCCTTCAGTGTAGAATATTCTGACTTGGGGATTATTTTCTCAACTGTCGTTGCATGCCCTTTCGAGTTTAGGTAAGAAGTAAGCTCCTCTACCGCCTGCTCGGTGGTTCCGGTTAATGAGTAGTACGCCACCAGCGTGTTCATGCAAGAAACTTAGTCTGTGGATTATATATGTTTATGGAACCAGGAACGAGAGTATGGAGAGGGTCCCGCTCAGTGCGAGGAACATTATCGCGGAAGAAAGCAGGACTCCGGCAACGCTTGCGATGAGAATCTTCCTATCATCTATCTTGAGTATCTTTCCAACCAGTATGCCGGAATAAACACCGGTCACTGGGAGCGGCATGCCGATGAATAATGTGAGGGCGATTATCTCGCCTTTCTCATGGTTCTTGTGATACCTGTCAATCATCCCCTCTATCCTCCTCCCAACTATCATCATGCCTATCCGCTTTATCTTCACCAAATCCCAGAACAGTAGCAGACAGAGGGCGGCGAATATGTTTCCGATTATCCCAAATACTATGAAGTACGGCGTCCCGAGCCCAAAAGCGTGGAGTGCCGCACCCCTCACCTCCGAGATTGGGGCTGCGCCTAGGATGAATGACATGAATGCATCGTAGAACCAGTCGCCCATACAACCTACCCTTTATCTGACTGATGGCTCCAGCGGGAACTCACCAGTATGATGATGGATGCAATTATTGTGAATAGGGCAGCTGCCATAAGCTCCCACTCCCAACTTTGCTCTGGTGGAAGGAACCTATTTATTGTCGACATTATCGCATCGCGCCACAGCAGCGCGGCGGCGAGGGCAAGGGCAGTCCCAAGGATTCGGGAAATTGCCTTCTCAAATTCCCTCTCATCCCGCCTAAATTCCTTCTTAAGTGGCCCAATCCTCTCATCCAAATCGTTTATGCGGAAATGCAATTCCCTGATGTTTTTTTTCGATTTGGCCGCTTCCTTTTGTTCCATGGAATTCTATTGTGCGTCGGCTAATTAAATCTTTCCACAGTAAACTTTCAGGTAAAAAAAGGATTATTAAATTATATGTATCAATAAAATTCTGTGATCACATGAGGAGAGTAATCTCGTTCTTCCTGCCAAAGGAAGCGATTTTCTTCGAACTGTTTGAAAAAGAAATCCAGAATTCTCTTTCAGCCTCTAGGGAACTTCTGGATTTTATGGAGAACTACCATAGATTCAACAATGGTGAGAGGCGGAAGCGCGTTGGGAGGATAAAGGAATACGAGAACGCCGGGGATGACATCACAAAACAGATAATAGACAATCTCCATTCCACATTCATCACCCCAATCGACCATGAGGATATCCACGAGTTGGCAGTTAGGCTTGATGATTCAGTCGACCTAATGGACACCCTGGCAAAGAAGATACTGTATTATAAACTGAAAAAGATGCCGCTGACTCTGAAACAACAGCTTAGGATCTCGTGTGAACAACTCGAGGAAGTGAAAAAGGAAGTCATAAAGCTGAAACTGGGGAAGAAAATATCTGAAGAGCATAAAAAGATAGATGAACTGGAGAACCGGGCGGATGACATCCACAGCAAAGCGATGGAAGAGCTGTTCGAAAAGAAGAGAGACGCTATTGACGTGATAAAGCTCAAAGACCTGTATGAGAATGCTGAGCAGATAACTGACAAGGCTCAGCACATTTCCATTATTCTCGAAGGCATAGTGATAAGGAATGTATGATGTAGGACTCGTTTATATCGGGATCTTCCTCGCGTTAGCATTCGATTTCGGTAATGGACTCAATGACGCAGCAAACGCGATATCCACGGTAGTGGCAACCAAGGTCTTGACTATAAGGCAGGCTGTTCTCCTCTCTGCTTTTTGTAATTTCATAGCAGCATTCGTGTTCTCTACGGCAGTTGCCAAGACAATAGGCAAGGGACTTGTGGTACTTGAGTCGATAACCGTGCTGGTCGTAATCTGCGCTGTGCTGAGCGCAATCTTTTGGGTGTATATGTCATCTTGGAGAGGCATGCCCATTTCAGCCAGCCATTCGTTGATTGGCGGGTTGATTGGTGCGGCAGTTGCGGCCAACGGGGTCGGAGTCCTTCTTTGGAGCGGAATCATCAAGGTGCTCATTTTCATAATCGTTGCTCCGGTTCTAGGTTTCATCGTGGCCATATTATTTTCACTCCTTGTGTATAACCTTGTGAAAACGATGGCTCCTGCGTCAGTGAATAAATGGTCCAAGAGACTCCAACTCATATCCGTCTCTGTTTACAGCCTGGGCCACGGTGCCAACGACGCACAGAAAACCATGGGCATAATCACCCTTCTCTTGTTTTCAGGGGGGTTCATCAGCGGGGAGTTCGATGTTCCCTTATGGGTAATCATCGTATCCCATGGAACAATAGCGCTTGGGACTCTTGTTGGTGGAGCGAAGGTCATCAGGACGATGGGGATGAAGATTACGAAGCTCAAGCCAATCCACGGATTCTGCGCAGAAACTTCCGGTGCTGGCGTGATAATATGGAGCACGATGATGGGCATACCTGTGAGCACAACGCATGTGATTGCAGGCTCAATCGGAGGCGTGGGAAGCACTCGGAGGACCTCGGCAGTTAGATGGGGCATGGCGCGGAAACTGGTCTATGCCTGGATCATCACCATCCCACTCACGGCGATTGTCGGTGGGGTGTCATACCTGTTAATAAGCGCGTTCTAGTCCCTCTCCCGCTCTATTCCCCTCTCCAGTAGATATAGATTACAATGACTACGATAAGTACAAACAACCCTCCGATTATAAACCACCAGTTTATCCCGCCCAAATCTATGAACCCCCCTCCTCCTGTCTGGTTCCCGCCTCCTGTCTGGATAGGAGGAACTGTATATGATTCCATTTTGCTTGAGAGAGTATTCCCCTGTTTGTCAACTGCCTGGATGAAGTACGAAACAGTTGTGCTTGGAGGTTGGGCTGGAAGCGTGGTTCTGAATGTAACGGCATCCGCAGGATACATCTCGATAGGCTCCTGCTGCACATCGTTCACAGACCAAAAGAGCGTCACGGAATCAAGTCCGCTTGCATACTTGCCCGCATCCCCGACTACGGCGGTGATTGCCTTTTTCTCATCCTCGGCATTGGTCCTGAATGTATCGTTTATCTGCGGTGCAGCTACATCAAAAACAAGCCACTCCTCGGTGTCCGTATCGACATCGATCTCCGCGAACAGTTCAAGGTCACCTGATTTGACTGTGATATCTGCAATGTCGCCTGGGAACGGGTTGAACCTGACTATCCCCTTAGAATCCGTAGGGAATGATTTGTTGAGAGTATATAGTTTGGCCCCACGTGGGTTGCCGTCTTGGTCAACAACATGGATTGTGAGCCTGTACAGTTCCATGGTGATGTTGAACTCGCTGTCCCCATTTACAGAGATTTTCTCTTGGGTCCTGACACCACCGAGCACAGCAACTATGGACACCTTGGTGGTTGGGAGGATGAACGATGCTGCTCCAGATGTATCTGATTCAAGTGTCCACGGGGCGATGTAGATTAAGGCACCGCCAACTGGCCAGTCGTACGTGGTAAAGAGGTTTATCTTCACCCTGTGGAGAGGCAACGTGAGCGCGAATGGGTCTGCATGGCCCTTGACGTTAAACGTCTTGCTTGTCTGTCTGAGAAGCGATCCTGCACCGTATTCTGCAGTTGCCTTCACCTTGTAATTGACGCTTGATTCCAATTGGACGTAGTTGGTCATATTCACAGTATAGATGCCCATGTAATTAGTATAGCCAATCTGCTCGTGTTGCTGGTCTGATTCGGACAATTGCCATTGCATTATGACCCTTGCGTGCGGGATTGGCCTGTGCTTTTCATCATCAACAAGAATGTTTGCAGTATGGTACCATAGTGCGTTCGTGAGGGAGATACACATTACCAACGCAACCAATACAACGAATCTCATGCATCCACTCCTGAAATGATGGATAGCCCCGGTCGGAGTCGAACCGACGCAACAAGGTCCAGAGCCTTGTATCCTTGGCCATTGTCCGGGTCTCTCTGGTTTTCCTGAAAACCCTCTAGATCACGGGGCTGCTGTCTGAGATTTAGTCTTCGGCTTTATTTAAATATTACTAAATCAACGCTTTCCGTCCATCTCTTCCGCTTTTCTTAGGGACGCCCCCATATTCTCCTGGGCCCGTATTCCCAGTTTCGCATATTGGTGGAGTCCGTTGCTCCCCGCATCCGCCTTTCCGAGGAAATCTGATTGGAGCTTGAATATAGAAGCTGTCTTTACATATGCTCTATGCGCGTTCGCAAACTCTTCGTCTCGCTCAAGCTTTCTCGCCAGGTGCAAGCATAGTTCTGCAGCATCCTTGTATGCCATTGCAATCCGGAGATATTCGTGTTTAAAACCAAATAGTTCATTAGACTCCAGACGGATCCCAATCTGTTGGACATGTGATTCGGCCGCGCTTATGAGTTCTTTGACTGCCCCCTCCAAGTCATTTATCTGTTTGAGCTCTTTTGCTGCAGACCTGTGGGAAACTGATTTCTCATCAAGCAAACTTATTGCAAATCCGGGATCATTTTTCCGGTGTCTTTCCGAAATCAGACCGAATAATTCAGCGATTCTCTGGATTGCCCTGATCAACTCTCTTCGTTCCTTTAATGCGGAGCAACCTCGATTGGTTCTTTCGAGGGACTCCGCCAGCAATAGGTGTGGGTAGGTTTTTTTTTGGAGAAAAGCTATCATGTTTTCGAAATCACCCTGCTTTTCGTATATGTCTATTATCTGACTGTAGATATCTGAAAGCTTCTTTGCGTTCCCGCATGCTTGCTCGGATTTTTTTGGTATCCTTATCATTCTCAATAGGTTCTTCTCGATGAGGGATGCGGCCGCCTTGAGATTTCCCAATCTTTTTCCAGTTGAGAGTTCGGATAATCCATCCAAAAGAAGTTGCGCTCGTTGGAATTTGCAGAATCCAAGTGCGCCCATCCTGTAGAAAAGCGTTTTCGCTTTGCCTGGTTTTCTATCTACCTCTAATATCAATACTTCACCTGTCAACTAGGGGATAAGAGAAATGTTATGTAGAAAGATGTATTTAAAGATTCGTTTTTTGTTTACCAGGGAACCTTCTTCAACCCAAGCCTATGGGCCAGGACATTGGAGAAGACATGCATGAAGTATGTGAGCACAATCAGGAAAAGCACACCATAACCATCAACATATGCTGGCAGGTAAGGATAGGCGAACGCAAGGGCAACGAGAAGGAATGTGAGCTGGTCCAGCACCACAGACTGCTTTCCCCTCCCTATATCCATCCTTCGCTTTATGAAACTTCCAATAGTGTCCCCGACCAGCGTACCGAATGAAAGTAGGAATCCGAGTATTGGGAAACCGAGTATGAAACCACAGGTTGTTCCAGCGAGTATGCCTAGGAAAAAGCCTCTCCACGTCTTCCCGTCCCCAAGGATCCTCTTTCCGTCCCGGAGCTTCCTACCAAAATCCATATGCACTCCGCCACCCAGAATAACTGGGGATGCGTTTGCCAAATAGGCGGGCGCTATGAACGCCAATAAATCTAGGAGAGTTGATGCATCCATATACACACCGCTTGAATGAGCATATATTCACCAAAATGTTTATAATTATTAGAATAAGAATTAAGATATGGACAAACGAATGCTGATTCTTGGTGGAGCAGTATTGCTGGGACTCGTTGTCATTTGCGCGATGCTCGCGTTTTTTGTATTATCGTTGTTCCCTTCCGAATGCGTTGCTGTTATCAGGATAGAAGGACCTCTGGCAACTCAGGGGAGCAGTGGTGACCTTTTCAGCGGGGGGACAACTGGTTCGGGGGATCTCAGTGAGCTTATAAGACAGGCTGAGGAGAGGGAAGACGTGAAGGCAATACTGTTTGAGATAAACTCTCCGGGTGGCTCTGTTGTCGCAAGCAGGGAGATATATGAGTCTATTAAGGGAGCCAGGAAACCAAAGGTGTCGTACTTCAGAGAGGTCGCTGCATCAGGAGGATATTATGTCGCGGCAGGGAGTGATTACATTATATCCAACCCAAATGCAATAACCGGGAGCATAGGGGTTATCGCAACATACCAGGAGATGAGCGGGCTGTTCGAGAAACTTGGGATAAACACCACTGTGTTCAAATCAGGGGAGCACAAGGACATGGGCAATCCCGCAAGGCCTGTCACGGAGAAAGAAAAGATGATACTGGACGGTATTGTGCAGGAGATATTCGAAGAGTTTAAAGGGGTTGTTGTGGAGAACAGAGGGGATAATCTCAACCCTGTTCTGTTCAATACAGCGCTCGATGGAAGGATATTGACTGGAAGGCAGGCATACAGAACAGGGCTTGTTGATATGCTTGGGAACAAGCAGGATGCCCTGAACAAGGCTGCGGAGCTTGGCGGCATAGAGGGCGAACCTGGGATATGCAGCATAGATATTGAAAGGAGCCTGCTCTATGAGATGTTCAACGGCCTTGGGAGAGGCATCGGCAGCATGCTATCCTCTGCGAAGCAGAGTACGGGCAGTTGGAGCTTCAACTACAGGTAATCCCTTTTTCTTCTGTTCCTTGACCAACACAAAGAACAACATCAATGACAGGAATGCAACTGCGGCGCTGAATAGGAATGTTGCTCTCACCCCATATAACTCCACCTCCCAGAGCAGTCCGGCGATAATTCCGGCTGGCAACGCCGCGAAACCAACCGCGCCATAATACATCCCAAGAGCGGAACCGCGGAGGGTCGTGGGGACTAAGTCTGATACAAACGCCCGTTGGACCGTTTCCATTATTGCCATGAAAACTCCGTAAAGGCCAAACAACAGCCAGATGTGCACTGCCTCGTTTGCGAATCCAAAACCTAAGCAGGTGATTCCAAAAAGCAGGTAGCCGAAGAGTATGACTGTTCTCCTGCCAACCCTATCAGAGAGGGAACCGGAGGGAATCGCCGCCATTGAATAAACAAGATTGTAGAACATGTAAACGAGTGGAATGAGGACCAAGGAGACTCCTGCGTCCTGTGCCCTTAGGATGAAGAACGCGTAGCTGAACGTCCCGAGTGAGAAAAGGAACGACAGTGCGAGGTTTGTTTTGTATCTCCTGCTGAATTCACCCCACCTGAATTTCCAGCCCTTCTTTACATGCGATTCCTTTTCCCTTACGAAATAGAGCACAATGACCGAAAGTGCTGCGGGTATAACTGCGATTGCAAAAAGGATTCTGTATGCGTCCTCTTCCGGGTTTGATGCGAGTAAAACTGGGAGGATAAGAAACGCGATGAATGGCCCGACTGTCGCGCCGAGCGAATCCATCATCTTCCTGTAGCCGAATGCCTTCCCCCTTGTTTTCTCATCAGTATAGTCTGCAATGATTGCATCGCGGGGGCTCCCCCTGATCCCCTTGCCTAGCCTGTCAAGGAAACGGGCGGCGAATATGTGGGTCCAGGAGAATGAGAGCGCGAACAACGGCTTTACAAGCGCAGACAATCCATAGCCACCAAGCACGAATGGCTTTCTTTTTCGTATCTTATCGGAATAGATTCCCGCGCCCATCTTCACTATGTTCGCAGTGGATTCCGCGATTCCTTCTATGAGCCCTAGCACGGATGCTGGGGCCCCAAGCACGCTTGTCAGAAAAATAGGTATCAACGGGAATATCATTTCACTGGAGACATCTGTGAGAAAACTCACCAGTCCAAGAAGACGTACATTCCTGTTGAGCTTTGGCATGACGGTATGTTGGTATGAACAGTTTTTAAGAATGTCGTTCGATAGCTTTAACGTGAAAAAAGCGTTCGTGTTCACCATAGATTCGTTCATAGCACTTATTCTCGCCCTGTTCGCGATGTCTGCAATGCTCTTCATCTCAAGCGCCCCAACAAGCAATGCACCATCATATGCGCGCATGTACCTGCTTGCGGATGATGGAATGAATGTCCTCTCAACAGTGAAGTTAAATGCCGTGAGGAGAACTGTGTCTGATGAGAACGAAACGCTCATCATCGAGATCGGGAGGCTCATCTCGGTTGGGGATTCGATAAAAGCAGGCGAGATTGCGGGGTGGGTGCTTGAACCAATCATACCTGAGCAGTTCGGCTTCTCTGTTGAATATATGGATAGTGGGGATTGGGTGGGCATCTACTTGAGGGAAGGAAGGGAAACCAGGATGAGGGCGAGTTCAGTAAGGATTGTTGCCGGGGCATTGAGTGATGGGGATGTGGGGCCAGAGTGGTGCTACAATGAGGATTGTGCTTCATGCTCAGGAACGCCCCAGGGGTATGTGGAGGGGGAGATGTTTGGGCCTCTCCTGCTGAGGGTGAGCATATGGGTCTGAGCACGAGAAGAGGATTGTTCTTTGGAGTGTCAGTCGCACTGCTTGTTGCGCTTATGTTCGTGTCCATGGGCATATGGGCGGCCACCATAAAGACAAGGGAGGTGGGGGATGCAGAAAAGTTCAAGCTCATGTCGCTGCGCTCAATTGATGCAAGTGTCTCGGAAGAGCAGCTGCGTGAGGTTATGGGCGCCATGGGGCATAGGGCAGTATATTACCTGGATTGGCACATACGGTATTCTGGGGAGTATTCCACAGATGTGGCCAAAGACCTTGAGGATATGCTCTCAATGGGCAGGTGCAGGCCGATCGATATCAACATGGATGGGAGAACGGACTTGACGAAAGATGAGTTCCTTTCCTTTGCTTCTGAGTGCCTTGGGGGTTCTGGGAGCGGGGTTTGCAGGGAATTCGATATCAACGCGGATGGCGATGTGAACGTGATAGATGCGGAATGCTTCGTTGCTCCTGGAGAGAGTGTCGATTCCTTCGCCTATCTGAGCAGGGCCATTGCGGACTCGGCAAAGGAGCGGGGTTTCGACTTTTCCATGAATATCCGGGATGTCGGGGTATCCCAAACCGACCCATGGGCCATGCAGTTGAAGTTGAAGGTGGATGTGCGCATAGATGACATTGGCGAAAGGATAGGCACTCGGAAGACCCGCGCCATAGAAACGCTTGTTGGTTTGGAGGGGCTTGAGGACCCCCTTGTAGGGGTCGAAAGCTGGAAACACGATGAACTCGAGAGGCCGGGGCTCAAAAGGAGACTGCTCCCGTCAAACGGTACTGTGGCGCATGAAACGGGCGAGAAAGGGGACGTTGTGAGGGGGAAGGGATGGGTTTATGGAGAGATAACGGATATCGGCGGGCTGGATGATGTGGATAAGAGACACATACTCAGGGTTGAAGGGAACGCAGAGAGGATAGTGGGGATTGCGGATAGGTACGCTGGCGTTATTGTCGAAACATCTCCGGAGGTTTCCGCCGCACAAATGAGGATTGTCAATTCGACCCCAACCTGCATGGCCATATGTGATTACCATGTTTACGAAGAGGTGTCCAATTGTCTGGATTGCATGCGGTGGACCCCGACGGAATGTGAGCCCGGTTCACAGGTAATCGGGAACCTTCCATGCCCACATGTTTCCCCACCATACATTCTGGAACTAACAGGCAGAAATCAGATTCATGTGCCCTTTGCGTCTGGCATCAGGATTGGTGGGAGTGAAGCGCTTCTCATCAACAGTCCAAGCGATGATGCGTTAGAGGCATTCAGTAGGGCGGAGAACAACACGAATATCACTCTCTGGGAGTTGGGGGGGTTGCGCAGCCTCGCGCTTTGCGGCGGGTATGTGGAAACGACAAATGCACCTGATTTCCTGCAGAGGCTTAGGGGCGAGACTTACTCAAAATCAGAGAATGGATTGGAATCACTTGTCTATTTTGGCTCTGGGGGAACGAACCCAAGCCCTGTTTCTGCTGTTGATTATATGCACTATAGAGGAGAGAACGGCATCGCTGTGAAAGGCATGCCAGGATGCAGGAATGGGATTGAATGCGTGGGCAAATGGCCGGAAAATGTTTTTGCGTTGGATGAGATGCGTTGGGAAGATTACGGGGTTGGTGAGATACTATGCGGAAATCAGACTGTTCCATGCTGAAGCGGCGGAGGAGGGGGCAGGGGGCCATTGAGCTGATGGTTCTGGTTTCTTTCTTCATGTTATTCAGCATACCCCTTATCTCGCTCATATACCTGTCTGCAACGCAGGGGTCGCAGGATTCCTCGCTTTCACAGGCAGAACAGGTTAGCCGAAAAATCATCGAACTTACTGATTCAGTTTATATACAGGGGGACGGTGCAGCGGAAAAACTGGTGGTTGTATTTCCGCAAGGTATGCACGGAATTGGAAGTAATGGAAGGGAGCTCACAATCACAGTAGCGTCATCAGCTGGATACAGTGATGTGGTTTCTATGGGGATTGCAGATATTGTGATAACTGGAAGTGTAGGAACTGAAGCCGGACCGCATAGCTTAATTGTTAGGTCATTGGGGGATAGGGTTGAGGTATATGAAGAGTAGGTTGAGGGCTCAGGCAGCGATGGAATTCATGACGTTCTTTGGCTTCTTCGCACTCATATTCCTGCTTCTGTCAACCACGCTGTTGGAAAAGCAGACTGCGCAGACAGAGATGAAACGGTGGGATCTTGTGAAGGAGATATGCCTTAACTTTAGGGATGAGGTTGATACGGCAGTGATTATGGGGGATGGGTATTGGAGGGTATTGAGCCTTGAGGGAACAGGAGTGGAATATGAAATTAGGATAATGGAGACAAGTATAACTGTCATATCTGGAGAGGAGGAGAGGCAGTACGCAACAGTTGTTGCGTCTGATGGCTTTGAAGGGCCGTCCGGCGATGGAGCGGTTGTCCTTCATTCAAACAAGGGGAACGTGAGAATAGAGAACCGTGGAGGAGTGATTGTGTTTGAACAATAAAGGGCAGTTCTTTTCATATGACGCGATTGTTGCGACGTCCATATTCCTCATAACCCTCTCCATCATAATGGTCTACTGGTGGGGCATGGAGGGAAACACTGAGAACCGGATCTCAAGGGATGTGTTAACTGTCTCCGAATCACTGCTCTCGCGGGGGGTCCCGTCGGATTGGCAGATGGGCGGCGAGACAAAACGCATTGGGCTTATTGGGGAAGAGGGTTCTGCAGTCGTCTCTTTGGAAAAATGGGAGGAGTTCAGTAGGATGGCCGGGAAGGACTATGACGAACTCAAGTATCTTCTGGCAACAGAGCATGATTATCTGATTGAGATACGCGGAGAATGCTGGGAGAATTGCTCAGTAGGAAAGGAACCGCCTCCGGATGCTGATGTCTCAAGGGTCACTCGGCTTGTTGTTTTCAATGGGAAGCCCGCGAGCCTTAGGGTGAGCCTCTGGTCTGATTAGGTGTGGGCCATTGCCAAGAAAGTTCGAAGATATTCTCAAGAGCAAGAACCCGAAGGCACAGGAGAATGAGCTATTGTGCAAGGTGATAGCTCATAATATCGTGGTGTTGATTCGTGGGATGCATGATTTGGGGGTTGAACCAAGATTCTCATAAAAAATATTACAGTTTAAAACGTCCTATTTTTTCACTAATTTTTTTCAACACCACTTTTCTTTCCATTTCTTTAAATGTTATCTCAAAAAGAGAAAAGAAATCAACTCTTCCAAGAATAACCGGAAAGTCATCGATTCTCTCAAGTAATACAAACGCCCGCATCGGTATTGCTAATTCGTTATGGTCTACCTTAACAAGTACCTGTATGTTTTTTTTAATTGCCTGTGCAGAACCCCCAATTCCCCCGATATCTTCTTTTTTTCCTTTGCTTAGATTCAATCCAAGAATTTCAGCAAATTCTCTTGTTATTGCTGAAAAATCTGCTCCTGAATCCAAAAGCCCCACTGTAGAAAATGTTTCTTTTGGTCCACGGACTCTTATAGGGATCACAGGACTTAAGGAACTAGTTTGTTTAGGCCTCTTCATATCCTTATACTTAAAAGTAGTTGTCATTTAAATCAGAGAATCATCGCTTGATTTTTTGGAACCATCGCTAAGAATATCTCCTTGTTGGTTTTTTTCTTAGCTTCAAAATAAGTCTTTTTTGCGCTTTTTCCATGAGCAAGTATTTTGTTATCAACCATTGCGATCCATTCTCCGATATAAGGACCAACATCTAGATTCATAAAAGCTGAATATGCCTTGCCCATACGTACCACCTCATTTCTACATATTTGGTGTTTCCTACGTTTTTATACCTATGCTTGATTCTAAAGTCCATAGTCCACCCAATTTAATATGAATGTCGCCTGCACCCAAACTCCCTTTCTTGCACCTAAAGTCCATGAAATCACCTACTTTGGTAGCAACGCTTACAAAAAACAAAAGTATTTATAGGAATTCACACAAAAAGAGGAACTATGAGCTTCACTGCGGAGCATAACAGAATGCTTTCTGATTCTTCCGTAGCTGTAGTTTCATCTATTATTGTAGGCATTATTGGCTAGTTTGCGCGACGGGGAATTATATTTTTAACCTTGAGCGCGCGCCGTGTTGTTAAAACCTTTAGGTGACTCTTTGTGTTTTTCAAAGAACCTGAAAGCATGTGCTGAAAAAAAATGGAGGTTGTGGAGATGAGTGGAATGAATTTGTTTGTGAAAAGGAACAGTGGCAATGGTTTTAGGAAGGCGACCGCAGGGGATATGGGAGATCAGTCTGGAATGGTGTTTTTCAGGAAACACACTGGCGGAATGGGGCTTGATAGGATGAATGGAGAAACGTTTGTCCCGATGGGAAGCAGGACAACGCTCTTTGCCAGAAACGGAAGCGATGCGTTCCATCCTGCCACGGAAAAAGAAGCGCGTGGCGGAAATGCATATTGTTACAAGCACGATGCGGTTATGCCGGACATGGAACCGGTGGGTGCAGTTGAATTCAAGAGAAACAGGTGGAAGTACGAAGTTGTGCAGTCCGTTGTGACAACAAGAACAGCTGATAAAAAACCTGTTGGAAAGGCAGGGGCGCGCGTATGAGCGGGGAGTTTGGTGGGAATGATTGAAAAAAAGAGTGGTGTAAAGTTAACTGGGGTGGCACAGTGCGACTTCGGTTTCCCTCAGAGTATGAGTGATTTTTACAAACTCCCCTTAATTATAATCCAATACTAAGTCCCTCGTTTCCGCAGAAACGAATCGTCTTCAGTTAATCGGGTCAAGCATTTTCCACCAAGCAGACAGCATAAATGGGCACAAGGCTTATATTCTTTGCTCAAAATAATTAACTCATGTTCAAAAAAGTGAATTTGTTTTCAAGAACTGAGATGAAGCTCCTTGCCTTCATCTCGAAAAAAGATGGGGAATTGTACGAGAGGCAAATTGCGAAGGAGGCAGGCGTTAGCTCAGGATCAGCCAATAGCATACTGAGGAGATTTGAAAAAATCGGTCTTTTGAAAACAACGAGAAAGGGAAAGATGGTGTTTTATAGTAGAAATGACGATAACCCTCTTTTGAGGCAATTCAAGGTTTTTTTGACAGTTAACGAACTCATGCCAGTAATGAAGAAGATAGTCCCGCTCAGCAACCGAATTGTCCTTTTCGGCAGTTGTGCCGAAGGGAGGGATGTGGAAACAAGCGACATCGATGTCTTTATCTTATCCAAAGAGAAAGATAAGATTAGGAGGATCTTTGACGATTACCAGAAAATCCAAGCTTTAATACTTGACAATCAGGAATATGTCAGTTTTGAGAAAAAAGACAAACCACTTTATGAACGGATAAACTCCGGCATAGAACTCTATGGCGGTTACTATGGATAGTAGATTCAAACGATGCCTTGAAGAAAGAAAGCTCGTTAGAATGAGTGTTCAGCTTGACTTGGTAAAAAAGGAGCTTGACGAAGCTGAGAATGACTTAATAAGTGCTGAGAAATCACTGGTGGAAGACAATCCTAAATGGGCAACCGTTCAAGCATACTATTCAATGTTCCATGTTGCGAAGGCACTTGTCTTGAGTAAAGGCTACAGGGAAAAGAGTCACATTTGTCTTTCCATTGCTTTAAAGTCCCTGTTTGTAGACAAGTTGGAACAAAGGCACTATGAACATTTCCGGGATTGTATGGGTTTGCGTATGGATGCGGACTACGGTTCGGTATATTCCAGCGAAACGGCAAGGGATGTTATTGTGTGGGCAAGAGAATTTTTAGTTGTGGCAAAGAAGATTTTGAAGCTTTGATGACTCCCGTTTCCTAGGAAACGAACTCTCGTTCGATGGCTTGAGCAAGCATTGTCACGCAAGCGAATTGTCCAGTATAGCACTTCTTGGTTAGACTGTGGGCAGTATAGGATAATTTAGTTAGAGAGGTTCTGTGCCCCAAGAATTAGAACTCTCGAGAGAGCTTAAGCTTTGCCTTGAATAACTTTACGGCACCAAAAAAAAGAAAAGCTTAAATATAAGTTGCCAACTAAAAACAGTATGATGAGCAGGGAAACCTATACACAAGACATTTCTTCTTCGACTTCCCTATTCTGTTTGCTGTTTATTTTTGGATAGACGCAGTTAGGCAAAAGATAAACCTGGCGTGCGTTCGTGTGTTAAAACCCTGAGAGTGGAACATATGGAAAATGAGCCTGTTGGAAACGAAGCGCAGTTCGCGCACATCGCAGCAGACTCATTGCTGATTATTATCTTGCTTTTCCTCTTTAGACGCACGTAGCTGAAGATTTATTTTTTGTTTGGCTGCGTGCTTCGTGTGTGTAACTAGGTTAGAATGAATGCTAAAAAAAGGTGATTATGTGGTTGTAGCTGATGTTGGAAAAGATGTTCAAAAAAAGGATGTTGTTTCGCGGAATGGGGTGATGCCCCCCTGGGCGAAGATAGCCGAGATGCACAAGATGGTGCCGGACACCATAGAAACGAAGATGTCCGTCTACAGGAATGTGGAAAATAACGGAATCAGGAAATCTGAGGAGCCCATAAGTGGCCTGATGGCGGGCGCAATGGATGAGGTGATAATCACTGGCCAGACCCCAACAGGAAAGGTTGAGGTAACTGCCCAGATGGTTGGCGGGAAGTATGTGGAAGTGGATGGAAAGAAACCGGAAACTACCCATTATGTGAATGAATGCGGGAGGTACAGGCCCGCCATGGCAGGCGACTGGGAACCAAGACACCAAGTGATGGGCACCAACGGAAGCACGAAAATGGTAAGCGTGCCGCATGAGAAAGCGCAGGAATCCTACGAAAAAAAGTATGGGCAGGGTATGCCTGTAACAGATGTGGCGATATGAGGTGGTGTGGATGAAACAGGTTGTAAAACGGAATGACGCGGGAAAACAGGCGCCGGTTGATAAGAGAGTAACTGCAGTTGCAGGCGATCCGTTCAGGCAGAAGCTGATGGATGAAGTAAAACGATTGGAGAAAAAACATCCGGAAGTAAGGGATGCCATAGACCTTCCGATATAGCGTGGTTCGGGTGGGTGAGAGGAGTAAACCAAACGCTGTGGATTAGATATTAACAAAAAAAGGAGAGGTGTGTTGAATGGAAAATTGGAAGAACGTGATAAACCCAAGTGAAGAGGTAAGGGACGTAGTCCTGGAAGCCATGATGGGAGATAGTAACGAGGTATCGTACACCCTAACAAAAATGGGCATGCCTGTGGATTCAACAGATGGGAGAGGAGACACTGTCCTTCATGGGGCGATAAGTGGACTGAATGGCAGGAGTGGAGATGACCACGTCGCGATTGTAGAACTTACGCTAAAATGCGGCGCAAGAACGGATGTTGCGAATAAGGATGGAATGACTCAGCTCGATGTTGCAGTTAAGAAGTGGACAGAGGGGGAACAAACCAGCATCATTGCAGGTCCACGCACCAAAATGCTTAGTCTCGTTGTACAGGCCACGCTTCAGGAACCGACAAGGTATGGCTCGGATCATGTGAAAAAGGCTAGCGGTGCCCAGGCAGAGCTCGGCAAGGCAAATATGGAAAGAATTAGCATGATGGATAGCATGAGCATAGGTGGAAATGGACCAACAATCACAATGCCAATGAAAGATAAAGTAAGGGTGCCACATGGAAGAGCAGATTCCAGAAAGATAACGCTTAGGTGAAAGCAGCCTTGCAGTAGTGACGTGGCCAGAATGCATAACAAAGACACTGTGGTGTGGAATAGGATGGATGGAGATCAACAGCGTAGGGCACTGTTAGATCTAATGAGCGCTATTGGAAAAGGGGATCTCCAAAGTCTTAGACACCTGATAGAAGAGGTTAGAATACCACTTGGACAGAGATTCTTTGGTAAAACTGCACTAGCTGAAGCTATAAAGAGTAGACAGACTGAGGCCGTATTATACCTCACTAGAATAGGCACCAGAACAGACAACGAGATTATAGGGCTTAATGGCGAAGGGAGCACAGAACTCTCACTTGCCTTAAACATGTGCGAAAAAGCCATTGGCACTAGCGCAGTTAGTTCCAGTGAAAGGATACTCGAGATAGTAGCAAAACATTCCCTGAAAAACGGAACACGGGGGGATGCAGGGATAGCACTTGATACACTGCAGATAATTAGGGACCAACGAAACAAACAGACTTCTTTCAGTGCTGTTGTCGGTAGGTTGAACAGAATTGCTTCTGGGAATACAGGAGACAGCCATAGGAACGCAATGGTCCATAGAGGAAGAAACGGAAAGATCGTGGTAGTCAAGACATTTTAGTTGAATACGAAGGGGGCGAAGGAGATGGATGGAACGCCTAGAGAGACGATAGGGTAGCGCATACTATGAACCCGTCAAACAGGATGATATAGGGAAGAACGAGATTCCCTATACTGTTAAGAGAGGCGTACTCGTGCCATTGCATATCAATAAAAGAAGATAAACCACTAAACTTGTATTCTGTTGGTGGATGAAATGATAAAGGCAGTACTTTTCGACATGGATGGGGTGATAGTATATTCAAAAGATTCTACCAGGGCGTGCTTTGAAATACTGTTGAAAGAGTTTGGTTTTGAGCTTCCGAAAGAGAAAGAATACATTGTTTACATGGGAGGTAACGATAGGGAAATTATAAGCGCATTGCTGCCTGGGGTGGATGACGAAACGCTGGAACAGATGGTTAAGAGGGCATCGGAGATAACTGAGAACCTAAAATACCTAAAACTGAACCCAGGGGTTGAGGAAGCGCTGGAGACGCTTTCTAAAAGATTCAAGCTTGCGATTGTTTCGAACGACAACCGGTCTAGTTTGGAGAGGAAGCTCGGGATGTTCAATATAACGGATTATTTTTCTGCGATTATCTCGGAGAATGATGTTGAGAGGGTAAAACCAGATCCACAGCCTTTGTTGAAAGCGATGGAGCTGCTTGGAGTTACGAGGGAAGAGGCAGTGTATATTGGGGATAATGAAGTGGATAAGGAAGCGGGGGAAGCTGCCGGTGTGAAAACAGTTATAGTGAAAGATTTGCAAGGGAAAGATGGGTTTTTCAAAAAAGGGATCTGGGAATACGTTTAGGGTTTCTTTTTACCGAATGATTTTCTTAAATAGTGTGAGAAAAGCTTTGATTCGGCTCTTCTGAGTCTCTCCTGAAACGATCTCCTTGAAAGATCCTGCATAGACGCGAGATCCTCAAGAGTAACCTTTTTTGGCCACCTATAGTAACCTTGCGTAAATGCAAGGTTCAAGGATTCCTCCTGTTTTTTTGTAAGTTTTATTGGGATTTCGCTTTTCTCGTAATCTCCTATCCTAAGTATTTTCATCTGGCCTATGTTTGATAGTTCACCAAGCATCTTCTTCATGTGGTCGGGATGTGTCGAGAGAACGTTGTGTATCTCGTAGCCTCTCTCAACTGTCACAGGACTTGAGTACATTATGTTGCTTTTCAGAACAGAGTCATAGCTTGAGCTTGGTGCCCTTGTTGTCCAAAGAACAAGTGCTTCCGTATCTGTTCTTTTCAAAACTTCTATACTGATTATGCCCTCGCTGTCCCTTAATGCTTTCAGGTATTTGTCGAGTTCCTGTTTATCTGGGGCATAGATATTCCATAAGAGCTGATAATCAACCTGATTCTTTTTCTTCCGTAGGTATGTTACGGGACTTGCCTGTTCGAGCCTTATCTCGGGAAACTTCTCAGAAGTCTTGCTTGCACTACACCCTTGGTGATAAATCGAGACCTTGAGGTATTTTATGCGCTTTCCCATATGTATCTCTTACCCATTTGTGTTTGTTTTTAGGATTTTCTTAAGCAGATGGGGGAACACATGTGACTCGGCTCTTCTCAACCTCTCCTGGAATGATCTTCTGGATATGTTTTGCATTGAAGCCAAATCATCAAGCGTTATCTTCCTGGGCCACCTGTAGTACCCGTGAGTTAATGCAAGGTTTAGGGCTTCCTCTTGTTTTCTGGTGAGCTTTACCTCTTTCTCTATTTTCTCATAATCTGCAATACGGAGGATCTTCATCTGGCCTATGTCTGATAGTTCCTCAAGCATTTTTTTCAGTTGGTTTGGGTCTGTCGATATCGCATCGTATCTCTCATATCCCTTTTCAGTTACAACGGGACTTGAACAGATAACGTTGTGTTTAAGAAAAGTATCATAACTTAGATTAGGTGCTCTGACGACCGGCATTATAATCGCTTCTGTGCCCTCCTTTCTTAGGACATGTAATTCTATCACGTCCTTGGAGTTTCTAAGTGCCTTGATATACTCATCCAGCTCCGGTGTGTTCGGGGCTTGGAGCCTGTAGAGAACCTGATAATGGAGTTGGTTATCCTTCTTCTTGAGGCATATTGGCTGACTTGCCTGTTCGAGCCTTATCTCGGGAAACTTCTCAGATGCTAAGCATGTTACGCAGTCCTGGTGGTGGATTGATATCCTCAGATGCTTTATGCGTTTCCCCATACTGATAACGCTCAACATGGGAATATAAACCTATCTTGGACATATGTCCAACTTTTTTCTTGGACATAGGACAGGATAAGGGTATCAACTGATTCAGAGCAGAATATATGTAGGATGATGGAGGTGGGGGGGATGGATGTTACTGAAGCTGTTGCCTATAATGCTCTGAATAAAGCATGGAAATCAACAACAAGGATAATATTCGGTGAAGGATTAGGAGAATTAAGGGATTATGAAGATTGGTTGAAGGAGTATGTCGATTCACTGAGAGTGGAGAGTTCAGCTGTTTCTAAAAGCAACGTGCATCTCGCAATAAAGGATTACTGCAAAGGTGCGAAATTCATGAGTTTTGAGGAGGTTGAATTCGGAAAGAAGTTCGACCCACTAAACATAAACGAGATCAAGGACATTGAGAGCATAGCTGAAGCGATCCAAGAAAGGTGCCATTACACTGGGAACGTTGTTCTTGGAAATTCGAGATTCGTTCAGGGCAGCAGCAATATTGTGGATAGCAATTACGTTTACAATTCAATAATAGTATCTGACTCGAAGTACGTAGCGTATTGCGATACGCTGAAGATGCAGGCTTATTCCTTCGGTCTGTATGGGGACGCTGAATCAAGCCATATAATAAAGTGTGTTGAAGGACATAAAAACAGAAGGAATTTCGAATGCCATGTGACATATCTGAGCAGCGATTGTTATTACTCTGCAAACCTCCAGAATTGCAAGGAGTGCATGTTTTCGTTTGGACTCCAGGCCAGGGCATACAACATGGGAAACCTCCAACTAACAAGGGATAAATACTGTGGGATAAAGGCAAAGATATTATCCGAAGTGGTCGAAAAACTAAAAAAAGAGAAGAGGGTGTTCTCGCTTCTTGAGATAATAAGGGACTCGGGCAGGTTTCCAGCAGAAACGACTGTTGGAACAGGCAGAGAGATTGGAGGGGGGAATAAAGAAGCTATTGAAAACGCATTCACAAAAACAAGTCATATAGTTCTAGGAAAGGAATTGCATGGAATAGACGAACACCGTAGGTTACTGGAGAAGCACGTTCCAAATGCAAAAGTTCTCTCAGCTAAATCTCCCATTACCGGGAGAAGAGTGCTTGTAGCAGGATATTTCGAAAGATTCGTGCGTTCTTTTGACCTACTGAAAAGGGTGGTCTCAGAAGAGGAGGCAAGGGAAGTGGGAAAAAAGCATATGGGGAAACATGGAATTGAAGCACTCAGTGCTGATCCAGAAGTTCTTCCCGGAATTTTACACGAAATAGCTTACATTGCATTCGACGCAAGTGCAGGAAACAACAGAAACATGCTTGATTGCGCGATAATAACAAACTCAGAAGACTGCTACAATGGATCGGCTTATGTGTATTCGAAGAAATGTGGTTATAGCTTCTGGCCAAGGCACTCTGAACACGTGTTTGGATCAGGTGCTCTCTGGAACTCGGCATTCTGCATAAATGCACACTATTCCAAAAATCTGACAAGAACGTTCGAAGTGGACAGCTGTGATAGTTGCAGTGATTTGTATTTCTCACATAATTGCGAGAATGTCAATGAGAGCATGTTCTGCTTTAACACGAAAAACCTAAAGAACGCTATAGGGAACGTCTCCCTTAATTTGGATAAATACTCTGGAATAAAGGAAAGGCTTTTGGAGCAGATAGTTGATGAGATCAGTAGAACAGGCAACTTGGAATGGGACATATACAACATAGGGTGCATGAGGGATGGTTCCTAAGCTGTTTTGCCGCCCATCCTCACAGAGGCTTCCTCATTGAAGAATTGTAAGGAGTGTTTCAGTTCCTCTTTCTCTGGCCTTATTATTGAGCCTGACTGGAAGTATTTCATCAAAGCCATTGAACAGCAGAGCTGGATTGTCCGCTTGACAAGCCTTGGGGAGAAGCCCACGGAGTTCCCATCAATCCCGGAAACGAATGATTTCGCTGCGCCGGTTACCGCGGAAACGATTTCAGGCTCAAGGGACACGTCCTTTCTTGGGAATTGCTCGGCAACTAATGGATGGCCGATCTGTATCGCATATGTGAGGACCAGGTGGTCGCGTACCCTTATGGAATCGAACACTGTCTCCCCAAGTAAATGGGAACCCAGGCTGTCCAATATCTCGAGGAACCTGCCTTTCGACATCCTGTGGAGCCTGCAGGTCATCCTATCCTCGACTGCGTTGAAATTCGGGTCGCGTATTGTGGCCTCATACCCGTTACTACTTACATGGGTGTTATAGTTGACTGAAAAGAATGACTCGAATTTATATGGGCCGATGGTCTCGTTCACTGTTTCGTATTTGAGCGTCTTCCGTTCAAGCGCCTGCTTCAGGTTCTCGACCATGCCAGGGTATTTGAACCAATCGTTGAATTCAGGAATTAGGAAATTGAACATTTTTCCCTGATATGCCTGCCCTATCCTTATGAACTGGGCAACGGTTATCCCGCCGCAGTACCTGTTCAGGCCAGGAAGCCCGTGTGCGGGTATGCTCTCGTTCTGGTTTCCGGTCATCAGATCCACTGTAGCGAATGTCTTGCCAGTGCCTGGCTGGCCCATCAAAGCGAGGTTGAAACCAGTCGTCATCTTCACGCTTCCTCTTGAGACTATTGGCGAATTAGAGAGGGAGTACTGCTGCACCATTGAGAGAAAACTATCGAAATACAGGTTTCCGGCAATGCTATTGAGGTAGGTCATCATGTCCGTAATCCTGAGTTTTTTACCATGCTCTACCGTCATCTCAAGCCTGTTCTTCAATAGGTCTGCAAGGTATTCCTCGAATTCCCTTTCCATATGGAGCACGTTCTGGTATTCGAGAACCCCTTGTTCCGAATCAAGTGAAAGGCTCTTGGGCTGGTGCCTGATAAGCTTGAGCCTCTCTGGAGCCTTCCCAGAGGCGTTCTTGAAAAGGCTTGAATAATAGTTATCGCTTGACGGGCTTCCCGTCCTCTTTGGGGCGAGGACATAGTTATCGAAAAGGGAAACTGTCACTGCTGACTCCGGAAGTTCCAGTATGTTTGTTATGAATATCCTTGGGGCCAGAGGGTCTTTTGTGCCAATGGACACATTATCCTCGCATAATGAGATTGCATCCGGGTGGATGAGGTGGGGTACAAGGAGAGACCTCGCCTGAATGACCAACCGTTTCCACTCGTCCTTTCTTCCGAATAATGCCCATCCTTGGTAATCTGCTTCAGGAGAGCGGTCAGCAAGCTGTTCCAGAGAGGATATCCCCATCTCGGCCAGCTTCTGGAGAGCCTTTGGACCGATTCCCCTGAGCTTTCTCAGGTCGTTCAACTGATCACCAATTCATTTTAGGAGAAGATGTATTTATACGTTCCCTAGTTTGGGGGCTGTTGATATGGAGGCTGGCCTGGCGGAGGATAGTACCAAACTCGCTAGCCGGTGCGGGCAGCCTTCTTCAGCTCCACTATCTTCTCGTGAAGCCAGCGGGCATACTCCAATGAGATGTACTTGAGATGGATTGCGTATTCGTTTGTGCCTGCGGTGTTAACCAGAAGCGTTGACGTGTGCATTATATGATCCGGGATATCCCTCTCGATTGACAGGTCTGTCACCATATCCATCGGGACATTCAGTGTGCGCTTATGCACAATCCCGTACTTCTTCACCACAGAACCCCTATTTACCTCGTAAATAGTCACCATCTGGTAGAGTTTCGTATGTATGAGCACAAGGAACAATAGCATGAAACACATGCCGATTATGATAAGAATGATGTTGACATCCAATGGGATTATCTCAAAATAGTTGAGAAGTGGAAGCGCAAGGGATACTAGGACTATAAGTAGTACAATCCAGTACTTGTGTATGAATATTGCCCTGAACTTAGGCTTGACTATGATGGGCAACCTATCCGGATCTAATCTTTCCCCAAACTGATTCCTGCTCTCCTCTTGGTCCATCATATATTAGATTCGTGTAATGGCTTATAAGCTTTCCCAGGGAATCTCCACTATAGAAAGAAATAAAAGGCTTGGATGATGCAGATAAGAGAATAGACGTGGAGGACAGACTATCTATTTCTGCTGCTTCGCGAAAATGAGAGGTAAATATATGGATAATTTTGAGATTTTAAACCTCAGGCCCGAGGTCATGAGGGCATTGAAGGAAATGGGAATAAATGAACCAACGGATATACAGCGTGAAACGCTCGACCTGGTGTTCCAGGGCGAGGATGTGATAGGCCAGGCCCAGACAGGAACTGGCAAAACCGCTGTGTTCGGGATATTCCTGGTTGAATCAGTAGACCCGGGTTCCAGGGATACGCAGGCACTCATACTCTCCCCAACAAGGGAGCTCGCCGTCCAGATAAGCAATGAGATAAAGAGTATAGGGAAGTATGTGCGTGGGAACATTCTCCCGGTGTATGGTGGCGCAAGCATAAATACCCAGATAGACAAGCTTGCGAAGGGAGTGCAGATAGTTGTCGGAACGCCTGGAAGGATATTGGATCACCTCCACAGGGGAACCCTTGAACTTGGGAATGTCTCCTGTGTTGTGATAGATGAGGCGGACAGGATGCTTGATATGGGTTTCATCGATGATGTGAGGGAGATACTCTCCCATGTTCCCAAGCAGAGGCAGACACTCCTTTTCTCGGCAACCATGCCTGAGGAGATATTGATCCTTTCGAAGGACTACCAAAAATACCCGCATTACATTGCGGTGAGTAAGGATGAGATCACAATACAGCACATAAGACACTCGTTTATTGAGGTGAGCTTCCGGGACAGGTACAGGGCATTGTTTGCCTATATCCGGCAACGGACCCCAAAGCACACAATTATATTCTGCAGGACTAGGTTTGTAGTCGAGAGGCTTTCCAGAGACCTCCATAGATACGGGCTGAAGGCCGAGCCGCTTCACGGG
>JBDRKD010000061.1:0-3861 GCA_043814255.1 Microcaldota archaeon | reverse complement strand
CTCCATTTATAAGAAAAATCCTCATAAAAAGGACAGAATCCCTTTCGCCTGGGGAGAGTATCGAGATAATCGGGAAACACGATGAAGAGATAGCGTCAATAGCCTCAGAACCAATAGGTGCCAATACCAACGGGACCCTATTGGCGGACATTACAAAAAGGGACAGTGGCATACACCTGAAGATAACCCTCCAGCCAGACGATGAATACAAATCAATATATCGGGGCCCAGAAACAGGGTTCAGTGACGAACATCTCGACATAGATACCCTCACAACCAAGCTTAACAATGAGATACGGAACAATCTCCCAATTACAGGTTATGGGGAAGCGGCATCCAAACTCCTGAAGATAATGAAGAAGGTTGAGCGATTAAAAAAGAATCCAAAAGACAAAAAAACAATCGAGTTAGTCTATAAGTCATCTGTATCCCTAAGCTCTCTTTCAAAGGAGTACGGGTTTGTCAAAATCTCCCAGCTGGCGGAGAATTTCGCTCTTCTTTTTGCAGCATATGCCCGGAACGGAGAGGTAGACAAAGCATCCATTCCAGTGCTTCTGAAGACGGTTGCGATGTTCGAGAAAATGATAGACGGTTCTTCAGGTGTTGATGTCAATTCGCTGATATCCAAAATATCGCGGGTATAGGCATTGCAAGTAATTGGAAAGATGAGCGTTAGTTATTTATATGTATGAATCCTGTTATTAGGTATGATTCGTTCATGCGTCTACAGTAAGAATAAATTAATCCAAGGGCTTGATTTTGAGGCTACGCTTAGATATATGAAAAGCAAGAAGAATTTTGTGTGGGTAGACCTCCAGAACCCCACCCCAACCGAGCTGGCTTCCCTCCGTTTGAAACTTGAATTCCACCCGCTTACAATAGAAGATGTCCTGAACGAGCACCAGCGCCCGAAGATAGAGAACTTTGGAGAATACATCTATATTGTAGTGAAAATACCGACCGGGAGCAATTTTGAGGAGGATGTATCTCAGATAAACATGTTTCTCTCATCCAACTATATAATCACAATCTCCCTCAAGCCAATACCTTCGGTCGAAGGAGTGTTCCAGAAATGCCTTAAGGATCAGAATGTACTCAGAAGGGGACCTGACTTCGTGGTGTATCTGCTTCTCGATTCAGTGGTAGATGCGTTCTTCCCCCTTATAGAAGAGATGGACGATGAGGTTGACAGGGTTGAGAAAGAGTTGTTTAAAGAGCCAGACTCAGAGATGCTCTCGTTATTGTTTGAATTGAAGAGGAAAGTTCTCGCAATCAGGAGGCTTTCATGGCCTCTCAGGAACATCCTCGGGGTCATCTCGAGGCGCGATATTGGATATACGCGGGAGGAGAACATCGTTTACTTCAGGGACGTTTCTGACCACCTCATTAGGATAAATGAGATGACAGACACGGTCCGGGACCTCATAGCCAGCTCTATGCAAGGTTATCTATCCATAGTCTCCAACAACCTGAATAACATAATGAAAAGACTGGCATCCCTGGCTGCAATCATCACAATCCCGACACTGATAGCCAGCATATATGGAATGAACTTCAATCCAGCGTTAAGCCCGTATAATATGCCTGAACTGAACTGGGTGTATGGGTATCCTTTTGCAATAGGGCTTATGGTGTTAACAACCGGCTGTATGCTCTATTTCTTCAGAAAATCCGAATGGCTTTAGATATAGCTCGATTCTATGAATGCCCCTATGGCCAGCAGTGTGATTGAGAGCACAAGAAGCTTGGTGGCATCCAAAAATATGTTCCGGAAATTGCTCGGTCTATACATCCTTCTCTCAATAGATATCGATAGTATCCCTCCAGCTATGGAAGCGATGAAGAATGCAGAAATTTCAAATATCCCGTGCGGCAGCAGTCTTAGCAGGCCATTCAACGAACCAACGATGAACGCTGTTGGGAACCCCAATATACCGTACTGGGAGTACGATACAATACTACTGCGGATATATTGTTCCAGAAACAATCCAACAAGAGAGGCATTCCACACGAGCAGGAATATGCTGCCTATGCTATAGATGAACGAGAACATGAGCATCAGGAAAAGGACCTCCAGATTATGGAAGAATATGCTATCAAATCCTCCCCCCAAGAGGGTGATCTGTGGGTTTATTGAGGTGAAAAGGTTTATCTCATCCTTCTGGACTGAAAACATCCGGTCTGAGACGTCTTCAGGAAGCAGGGCAGCACAGAAGGCAAACCCCAAAACAGTCCCTATGAAGAAATACCCATAGAATTTTATCAGCCTGTTGTAGCATTCCAGTATATTCCCCCTAGTTCGGCACTCCTGTTTCCTCTCCTCCAGTATTATCTCATGCAGGAAGAACGGGATGGCGGGCATTACCACCAGGGTGATTATAAACAGGCCATTCGTCGTCGTGTTTTGGTTTGGGTCTGGGGAATATATGAAAAGGTTTATGAGCGATACTGCTATGGTCACAAACATGAACGCCATTAATGCCACAAGCCATGGTGAATGCTCAATCCTTTTCGATGAGAACAGATGCTCTAGAACCAAATACGGTCACCCTGCATAAAAAAACCCTCCAGAGTTTAAAAGCATTTCGCAAGGGCTCACGCTAAGACATTAAATAAAATGAAAAAGAGAGGAGAGTTCTACTCCCCGTTCGCGTATTTCTTGTACCCGAGATATCCTGCCACCAAGGCAAGGAGCACCAGCAGTCCAGCCAGTTCAGGTGCGAGCACTCCGAACAACAGTCCTGTTGATGACTGTATGGTTGCTTTGCCACCGTCCTCCGGAGGTGCTGCTTCTCCACCGCTTGGCTCTCCGCCAGCGCCCTTCACGCCTGCATAGGTGTAGGTCACAGATCCTGTTTCGTAGCTTGGTACGCTGTACTTGTACCATCCTTCCTGTTGCGTACTGTACTTAACCTCACCATTTGCATCTGTGGTCCTCTTCATGACCTCGTTGTCTGGCATGATGATATCCAGCTCTGCTCCTACCAACGGGCTTCCATCTGAGTGGTACTGCGCTCTCACAGTTACCAGCACGCCAACATCCGCGTATTCAGGTGCGATGACATCTATCACGTCGCTTCCAGCGCCGCTTGTGTCTTCAACAACTGCGCAGACATCGTCAACACAGGCTCCCTCACAACAGTCTGAGTCTACGCTGCACACGTTGCCTAGGTTCTGGCAAACAGGTGCTGGTTCCGTGTCTCCTGTGCTACCGGAGCCGGTTGTACCAGTGCCTCCGTAGCTGCTGCCACCACCGTTGTATGCAGGTCCTGTGTATCCTGTGCCAGGGTCAGAGCCTCCAGGGTCTTCCGTGCCAGGTGCTTGGGCTTCTTCCTTTGTTCCCTCGTTGCCAACGTTGTCCTCTGCGCTTACATCGTATACGCAGTCAGTGCCGTTCGTGGTGTAGGTGAGTTCAGTCGTCTCATCTACCTTTACATCGTCACAATAGATGTTGTAGTGGCTCATTCCACTGAGTGCATCTGTTGCGGCATCCCACGTAATCACATCACCGTCTTTCACAACGTTGCTTGGCCCGACAGGCGCGTCCAGGTCTATCACGATTGTCATGATTGGGTCTGTGCAGTGAGGCGGTATCTCGCTTCCCTCTGGCAGTGGTGCCTCGTAGAGCACATCACATCCGCGTACCCTCATGAAATAGGATCCGCTTCCCAGTCCTGCTCCAACCACGTCGAATGTGGCAGTGTAGTTTCCATCGAGCATATTGCCCTCAGTTAACACTGTTCCTGTCCATCCGCTGTCATACAAATCTCCGCTTGAGAATGCTGCATCCAGGTCAACACCAGGCTCGTACACACGGTATTGCACTGTCTCCTCTGCAATACCACTTGCGTCGCTCATGCC
>JBDRKD010000060.1:0-43027 GCA_043814255.1 Microcaldota archaeon | reverse complement strand
GTGGTCGTAAACATCCCTGAGGTAGATTGTTGTCGACTCTTTAATCAAGTCAGAATCGGATCTCTGTAAAGCCCCTATGACTTCTCTCAGAGGCCAGACAGATTTCCGTATAGATATCATGGTTTGCTTCAGTTTGTATATTGCCTGAAGTGTCTCTGGTTTCGGGTCTGAGACGACCTCCTGCTGGAGATCCTCTATTTTCTCCCCTATCTTCTCAAGAATCACAAAGTAGTTGTCGACTACTGCATCCATGAGCGCATAGGCGAGGTAATCGACACCATGCTTTCGGACCCTTATCTTACCTTTCCTTATCCTCTCCCTGACTGGGTCGAAAACGTCTCCTTCTTTCTCCTGGAATGTTATTAGGAAATTAGAGCCGAGTATAAGACTGAATTGCTCTGTTTTTAGCTCGTTTTCATCGTAAGAGAGCATCTTTAGAACTACGAATAGGTGGCCTTCAAAGTCCTCGATTTTTGGCCTCTGCTCTGTGTTGAGGATATCCTCTAAAACAAGGGAGTGAATCCCAAACTGCTTTCCAATCTTCTCTATAATCTCTACCCGATGAAGTCCATCTATGTTTATCCACGTTGTAGTGGGTTTTTCTTTAAAGGCGAAGCACTCTTCTATTTGTTTTACTTCCTTCTCCTCCAGCTGATCCTCTGTATAATCGATAAGCCTAATTCTGACTTTCTCAGTCTTTTGTTCTCCTATGTGAATTAGGGTGCCTGGAGGCAAAGCTGCCTTCTTAGACAGTCTACGTCTTTTATTAGCCATAACCCACCGACTAACATTAAGGGCGGATACTTTTAATCCTTTGGCATCGGGTAAAATCCTCCCTAATAGCGTCCCCTTCTCGTTAAACACAATCGTTAAATAGCCGTGTCGCTTTAACAAAACATAACGTGCCCTCCCCTAGCTTCTTCATGTTATACCCCTACAATTGACTAAATATATAGATTTATATATGTTGTGGGGGTAAAGATTAGCATGGTCACTCTGGTAAAGAAAACAATAAACAGGAAAGTTGTGTACTACCTCAGACATAACATTAGAGTTAAAGGAAAGCATAAGACTGTGGAGAGATATCTTGGGGATAGACTGCCTAAAGATTTGGAATATGTTATGCTCGATTTTTTTAGGAGGATACATAGGAAAGGATATGAGCATGTCGAGAAGACAAAGAAGAAGTGGACAACTGCCGAAAGAAGAATTCCCGAATCAGTAATTAAAAAGAATCTGAAAGAGTTCGGTATCCGTTTCACATACAACACGAACAGGATAGAGGGCAGTACTCTATCTATAAAGGATACATTCTCCGTGATTGAGAGGGGAATGACTCCGGATAATAAGCCAATAGAAGACATTAAAGAAGCCGAGAACCATTTCAAAGTCTTTAACGAAATGCTGGAGCTAAAGAATCTCAATCTTTCTTTAGTCTTGAAGTGGCATTATGGAATTTTCAAAGATACTAAGAAAGACGTGGCAGGCAAGGTTAGGGATTACCAGGTAAAGATATCTGGCTCGAAGTTTATGCCCCCATCCCCCGTAGAGATAAATCCTATGCTGAAAGAGTTTTTTAGGTGGTTGGATAAGAACTGGGACAGATACGATGCCGTGGATTTGGCAGGGTTGGCACATCTCAAGTTTGTTACCATTCATCCTTTCGGGGACGGCAATGGGCGGATATCGAGATTGATAATGAATTGGATACTGTGGAGAAAGGATTACCCAATGTTCATAATTGAATACCGAAATAGAGTCAGGTACTACACTTCATTAGAACGAGCACAGGTAAAGAAAAACCAATTCATTTTCTTGGGATGGTTTACAAAAAATTACATAAGGTTCATCGAAAAAGAGTTCAAGTGAGTACCTGATACCTGTGGTGACCATTCCCTCCCCTAGCTCCTTAACCAAAACGTTATACTCTTTCTTTCTGCACGACGGAAGGCTTAAGACCCCTAACTTCGTTAACTTTACTGTTGAGGATGCAATGTCGAATAAAATGAAAAAATCCAAATTTTCACTTGCATACGAAGTCGAGCCAATTCTAGAGCTCGTGAACAAAACAGACAAAAAAACATTAGCCATCTGGGCAATTGATTGTGTCGAGCGTGTCCTGCCGTACTTTGAAGAAAAGTATCCGAAAGACCATCGCCCTCGAAATGCTATTACGACCTTACATACTTGGATAAGAACGGGTGTATTTAGGATGGCCGACATACGCAAGGCTGCGCTTGATTCTCATGCCGCTGCCAGAGAAGTGGGAGAGGATAATGCTGCTCGCTCTGCTGCCCGTGCCGCCGGTCAAGCAGTGGCAACTGCACATGTCCCCACTCATTCCATTGGCGCTGCAAATTATGCCTTACAGGCAATCCATAGGGCCACCATCACCCCTGATGCCGATGCTGCCGTAGCCAAAGAACGAGAATGGCAATACCAACACTTGCTCGGTTTGAGAAAAAAATAATCACTTTTCGCCCGACCTACCCTAGCCTAGACCACTTTGTTAAAGCGACACGGCAGATGGTCCCAATCCCGCCAATAGAACTTGTCCTTCATGCTCTTATTTCGAAGGAAGGGTATTTAATCCCATGTAGGGAGTTGAACATCTTGTTCAGCTTCCTCCCCTAGCTTGCCGAACCGCAGGGGGCACCTACGGTTCCCCCCTCAGTTTGAGGTTCCTCCTGAACCCCCCTCCCTTTCCTGCTTTTCGACGGAGCATAGCTTTGAACCTATTTTTACAAAAAAGAAGGGAGGGGGAAAACCTTAAAGAATTCCCCATTACTCTTCGTCTTCTTCTTCCTTCGTTTCCTCCTCTTCCTCAAAATCACCCTGGTATTTGTAATCCTCCCCTCCATCCTCGTCCATGAATCCCATATGAACACCTCCTTTTGATATCGTAAAGGGGGCAAAAAACAGCCCCCTTAAAAAGATTATCTTACTCTTTTGGTGCATCCTTCGGTTTCTTCTTCTTTCCCATATTCGGCACCTCCTTCGGTTTAGACGGCATTATGGCTACCTCCCCGAATTAGACATTTGGTATACACAAAATGGTTTTTAGGGGCGGCTCCCTACAGCAATACATTCAGAAAACAAGCAATGCAATTTCAACAACCATAGGCCGCAGGTATCTTCCTCCACCCCGCATTATGAGGCAGTCATATCCTCTGGAATAATAATGTGGACATCAGTTTATAAGGTTATCTGGGGGGCAAAAATACGTCGAAAATTCGGGATGAAAATGTGTCCTGGCAACACTTCGGTTTAATTATTATTTACTCCATAAAACCCAACATTCCCCCCTTCATTATTGGGTGGGTAAGTGTATAAGAGCATGAAAGAACTGGATGAAGAAATAGATGTATAAAACAAAAATAAAAAAGAAGGGGAGCTAATTCTGCTTCTTAAGCTCCTTTATGCGTTCTGCGACTCCCTTTGCTTCATTTTCAAGCGATTCCTGATATTCCTTGAGCATCCCTATCTTTTCCTCCTTTGTGAGGAAGCTTCGTCCGGTTCCACATCCGGATCCACAACATCCATGCATACAGACACACCTCCGTCCCTTACTATCGGGCATACGATACATTAGAATGAAAAACGATATAAATATATCGGACACCCAATATATGTTATGGGAGAGAATTATTGTTGTGATATGCGAGGCATGCTTTCGTTCCTCATACTATTCATATTATCCAAAAAACCGATGCACGGACAGGAAATAGCTGAGGAGATAGGTAAAAGAAAGGGAGATAAGCCCAGTCCCGGAACAATATATCCTGCATTAAAATCCCTAAAGAAGGCAGGCTTAATTAAGGAAAAGACGTCTGGAAAAACGATTGTTTACGAGCTCACGCGAGATGGGAGGAACGGTCTTGAGAGGGCCAAAAATCATTTTTGCAGGGCTTTCATGGATGTTTTTTGAAAACTACCTAATTATGTCTTTCAAAGTGATTATTTGCAAACGCTTATCATCTCATTAAAGACTTCAACAAAATATCGTTTTCTTGGCTCCCAGTCGTCGTTTCCAAAGATTCTTGAAATTCCTTCCAATACAATTCCCTCACAGTTGTAGAACCTGTATTCATATCTGTCGGTGTAGTGCATTCTCTCATGAGGTTCTATCCCCACTATTTCCACTTCAATTCTTTTCACTAAAATCTCTTTTTCCTCAAAAATTTCTTTTTCTATTGAAACGTTTTTGTCTAGAATCACTCCACCTAATTCTTCGCTTTCTTCTTTTCTTAATTCGGCTAATTCTTCCAAAGAAATTCCCTGAGGACACTCAAGAAAATTGTAGTAATCAACTTCTTGGTTCCATCCAACAATATTGATTACTCCTTCACCTAGAAAGATATTTTTTCCTTTGCATTCTCCCAGTTCAAACTCCTCGTTTGGAAATTCTCCATCCCAAATCTCCTCTTGTCTTTCCATTAATTTTTCTTTCATTCTTTCTCTGTTTGTACCAGTATCGTTTAAACAGTCTTCAGGACAGTTACATTTATTTTCACCTTTCTTACAGATACCATCACCGCATTTTGTGCAAACGACGGCACCAGCACAGGCCTCACCGCAGTTTCCTTCGGAATCAGGACCGCAGGCATCTATTGGTGTTAACCCTTCGCAGCATGGGAGTGCATCTGGAACAACAGCATAGATTTCTCCTTCTTCGGTGCAGTTGTCAATTTGTCCAAAGCTCTCATAACATTTATTCCTTATCCCCCCATCATGTATTCTTATGCACTCTCCAGAATACTGTTGTGCTGTTGCATAACACCAGTGCCTGTAATCATCATTATTTATAGAGTCACAAACACTAACCTCAGTGGCGGAATTTGCATAACAATAGTATCTTTTAGTTATATCGGAAGTTCCCTCAATCTTTCCACACAGGGAGGAGTTCTTTTTTGAAATTGCAAGTTCGGTATAGCAGGAATCCCTTTCCAACTGTGTAGCTAGCTGTTCACATCTTTGAATGTCGCCCAGACAATCCATCAGAGTACACGCTACCTCTCCATTCTCTCCGCAAATGCATGTATTACAACCATCCTCGGCAAGCCACTTATCCCCTAGTTTGTGTTTCCCGCAAGTAACTTCGGGCTGAGTACACCCAAACTGCCCAAAGCCAAGCACCAGAACAACCGCGATGATTATGCGAGTGTTCATAGCAACACCTATTTCTTTTAGTCACTTTTAACCTCGGTGCAATCCATTTTGACCCCACCTATTCTTTTTGCAGTAACATTATATATCCAAGTATAGAAAGCTCCACCGATAAACATAATCACACCATAGAAAAGTGGTGCTCCAATAAAGGCTATCACTGCTATAACCCAACTTCCAGAAACTGCCGCAAGCAGCCCCCAAATCATTCCCATAATCACCCCTATACCTAAACCAATAACCCCAGAAACCTTTGCTACACTTAATACATCAACTCTTTCAATTCTCAAACCTTTCGAAGGTTCTTTAGTC
Organism: Microcaldota archaeon; assembly: GCA_043814255.1. GTDB lineage: Archaea > Micrarchaeota > Micrarchaeia > Burarchaeales > JAKAKT01 > CAZYPB01. The sequence goes on along the minus strand of JBDRKD010000060.1, from coordinate 37,549 downwards.
TTTTTTGCCATACCTTCAACTATAATTTCCACTGTATTTATTGGTTTCTACTTAGGTTTAGGTATACCACATAATGCGAAACTTTATAAGGAGAAAACACTCTAATAATATGCTTATTCTGTTGGTGGGTTATTGAACCAAAGTAATCTTAGACACAAGGCTGTTCCACTCCATGTACTGCAAAATAGAATGAACGGCAGGTATTATGCTGGCTTGAATCCCAAAAATGGACTGCCCGAGGGAAGACTTGGATTTGCCACTCCTTCTCAAGATAAACGCTTTTGCCAGACAAGTGCTCATGAGTTTGTTAGTTTTGCTCGTAAAAGAGAAGGTCCGTTGAGAGTAGATGAATTCGGAGCAGCTGATGGAACGTTTGCAAAACACTTCATGGACAATGTAAGAGAAACTGCCCCTGATGTGAACGAACGACTTACGTATCATTCTTGGGATAAATCTCCTGCTTTGTTAGAGAAGGGAAGAGCAACATTGTCTTCTCATTCAAATGTCCGAGTTGGAGTTGCCGATGTTTTAGCTCTTAAGACTGATTTTGCCGCAGGAAGCTCGGACTACGTTTATTGTCACGAGCTGTTTGATGATTTGGCGACAAGAGTTGTTGCGAGAAGAGAGGATAAACTTGGGGAGATATGGTTTATTCCGATAGAGATTCCTGGGGTTCCTGACGCAGAGGCTTATCGAGCAGAATTTTTTGATTTGCCTCCAGATGTAGAGTATTACGCAGATATAAAAGGATTCATGGATGGTCAACCTGAAAAGATGAGAGTTACTTTTCCTGTTGATGGAATCAAAGCACTTTATTCTACCAATGCACTTTTGAAAAGCGATGCGGTGCTTAGGGTGACAGACTATGGCTACCTGAACTCAGAGGTAATCAAGCACTTCGTTGCCCGTTCAGAGACAGCCGAAGGCAAAGGAGAGATATTCTCACAAGGATATTCATTTACAAGAGCCTTGCATGAGTCTGAAGATACTCAACATATGAATCTGGGAATTGCCTGCGACACACAAATTACGACTCCTGTGAACTTTCCTTTCTTGAGAAAATTTGCAAGGAGAATCGGGCTTAAGACAAAAATCGAACCTCAATTAGTATGGGCATCAAGAATTGCCGAAGAAGCGCAGGTCTTTCCCTCTCATTATACTCAAGGATTTGCTTATTGTGGAGGAGGACCAGACACAAACAACGCTGTAGGTGTTCCAAATGGAGTTATGAAGCTTATGGGGGCACATCCTTTACTCAGAACTCAAACTTTGATTAAGATATCAGACATCATTAGGAAATTGGGAGAGACCAAGGAAGCTCTTCAGATGGTTCTTGAAAACGTGATTAAAGGAAAGATGATCTTCCCAAAAAGGATCCATATCTCGAGGAGTGAAGTTGGACAGGAAAATTTTGTCATGAAAGCTTTGGTCAGATCACTTGCGAAACCAATGATTGAAAAAGGAACCTATGCAAGAATAAAACAGAAGGCACGTAGTGATATTGTAATTGATTTGATGATGGTCCCTGAAAGCAGTCAGGCGGGATTCAGAGTATCTTTTTCTCGAGAGATTTCGGAATTGGAGAGTATGGGCTTTGATAAAAAGGAGTTGGGATGGGCTTTGTTCTGCACTCCTGTTGATTACAAGTTCTCTGGGAGTATGTTCAGAGTTTCATTTACTGCCACTAAGAAGTGATTTTCGGTTTCAGATAAAGCAGCCCGCTAGCCCGGTTCCGCTTCCGTTCTACCCCGTGACCCCAATGTTGAATATGCTCAACTCAAGAGATTTCTTTTTGTCAAGCTCCTTGTTTATGAAGTCGAGGAGTATCTTTTTTATTCGTAGATATTCTTTTCTCTCAAGTTCAACGTTAGCTATAGAATATCGTTTGTTCTTTGTGTTGAAACAGAACATGCAATCTTGAAGGTTATCGCAGTTGTGGCAGAAGTAGCAGTCACTGCAGTTAGCAGAATGGCTCACTTCAAAGCATCTCGTGAGATTAATGGAATGATGGCATTTTAGGCAGAACTTTGAGGAGAAGATGAATGACGAGCCGAATGAATATTCTGATTCTCGTGGCCAGAGGCAATAGGCGCAATATTTGCTGTTGACAAAAAGAGTTCCGTTAAAGCAGTAGCTGGAATCTGCGTATGTCCCTGATTCCTCCACTGAGAGGTTGTTGCCCCTTATAACTTCCGTTGTAAAATATCCTATGTCTTTTAGTTTTTCTGTAGCATTTTCCAAAGTGAGTTCCTTAACCTCTTCCTTTGAGAGGGATTTCTTCCCGAATTCAGGAGCTTCATCAAGTTTCACTGCCCTTTTTCTAACTGAATTGAAGAAAGAGAATGGTTGAATAAAGATTAAGCGTTTGCTCAAAGCAGAGGGTTGTTTTATGGGTGGTTTTACATTGCTTGTAAGCCATCTCCCATAATCGGATAGATGCAGGAGTTCTTTTCCAATAACTATTTTTGTAGTTCTGTTGAAGGCCCTTTCAATCTCCTTATTCATCTCCACCACCAAGAACTTCCACTATGGTTGGAATCTCCTTCTTCTCTTTCAGAGTATCTCTCATCTCCCGTATCAGCTTGTTTTTTAATTCAGAGTATTCATCAGGGGGAAGTTGTAGGTTCCCTATCAGGTTGTGCTTGCTCTTTTGGTTGAATGAGAACATGCAGTTTGTGCAGTCCTCAAGGTTTGCTGTGTAATAGCAGTCTGATGAGGTGAAGGTGCGTAGAGTGCCCATGCATCTCCTGTTCCTGTAATTCCCAAAACCCTTTATGACGAATTTTGATTCTCCTCCTAAAGTAGAACCAAACACGAACTCATCGAACCTACGAAAACTGGAGTATGCCACATACTTGCTATCATAAATTTCTATTGATTTGTATACGAAAGAAACGTTTCCACAGCTGTCGGAATTTTGAACGTTTCGGCTGTTTCCCACAACTATATTCCCGCTGTAATAGAGTTTATCCTTCAAAGCTCCAAGAATAGAATCGATGTCTTTTATCTCGTTTATATCCAGTTTTAAGTTTTCCATCATCCTATTGTATTCGTCTGTCTCATCATTGCTGATGAATCTGGCTCTTTCTGGAAAGGGAGATGAGATAACTGTGGGTTTTCCTGAAATGCAAGATTTCTTTTCATAAATAGGTTCAACATATTTAGTTAGATAATCTGAGAACTCATCCAAATCCCCTATTTCCTCACCAAAAATAACACGGCAGGTGTTCTTCCAGGCATCGTTTATGTCCATGTAAAAAGATTGATCAGGCTATTTTATAAAACTCAACATTTCCCCGCTCGTTAAACATTGCCATCAGCTCAGTGCCCTTATCCCAATTCTTAGACTTCACGAGCTGCTTAGGGAGAGTTATAACCGAATCACTTGGGCTTGTTGAATCGGTGATAACTTAAGATTTTGGATAATTGACCTCGGATCTTATTTGAATGACTTGTACCAGCGCTCGTATTCCTTATGGTTTTGGAAGCACTTGACTACGTAGAGGATATCTCCTTGGATGTGATAGAGCATTCTTGCCTGGCGCGTCACATCCTCCACATTGAATGGCATCCCGAACTTAAGATGCCTTCTTGGGGGCATTTCATTTATCTTTTCCATGTGCTTGAAAAACAGCTTTCTGAGTTCGGGTTCCATTTTGTCTAGCTCTCTCTCAGATTTTTCTGAGATATGTATTTTCATGGGCATCACAGCCGATATTTCTTTTTAAGTGTCTCAACGCTCTTTGTTTTCACTTTTCCTTTTTGAATTTCCTGCATTTCGAACTCAATGCCCTTGTTCACAAGACGGACCTCCTCTTCCTCAAGCATGCTGTAGTAAGCGAGCAAAGCCTGTCTGATTACTTCTGTTTGATTTCCAGCATACTCCTTTTCGATTATCTTGTTCATTATGCTCTCGTAGGGGGTTCCAAGGTTGACGTTCATAACATCACCATGTTTAATAGATGAGCATTCAGGTATATAAACATTATGCATTGAGTAGGCACGATAACGATTAAATAACCGTGTCGCTTTAATCTATTCGGCGTGCCCTCCCCTAGCTTAGTAAGATTTGTCAACAGGCTGTAAATCCGTTTGTAAATAGATTTTAGGGCCGTGTAAACAGGTGTTCGCACTGGCCTTTAAGAAGCTCATCGCTTATTTTTTCACAGTTGCTTTCGTCTTTATTCTGGAGGGCAACCACGTAATAACAAGCATCCCTCTTGTTGGGTGCAGCAATATTATCGCAAAACGAACCGTCTTTTCTTGCAGTTGCAATCTTGTAGTAACAGTCATCAGGCAGTGTTTCGTTACTGCAATCGGTTAAATTATCCTCTGTGTCTATGGGGGGCGTTGGTTCTGGCGGCGTTGTTGAAGGGGATGTTGTATTCGGAGAGGTTTCGGCAGGGGGGGTCTCCCCGCACATTATTTGGGCAGGGTATGACTCTAGTATTGAGCATTTCTTAGACTCGCACCTTTCGCATGGATCTGCTCCTTGCCAGCAAATCGACCTGTCCAAATCCTGGAACTTGTAGCAAGTTCCTCTTGCGCACTGGGTCGCTGCATCGCAATATCGGAAGCTCGGGCAGGGGTCGAACTCGCAGTTGTTCGAGACATTTCTGCCGACTGCTGAGCCGTCAGGACAGACCTTGGCTTCCATCGTGCAAGCCCTCGGCTCGTTTCCCGTGCAACCCAATAACCCCAGCCCGAACACCAAAACAATGAGCAGATGTGTGAGTTTCATGATTTCAACTATAATTTCCACTGTATTTATTGCTTCCTACTTGGGTTTGAATATCAGATTCCCCACGTTATCAATAACCCACTCGACTTCCCACGCTAAGAATCAGTGCTTGCATCTCGAACCTCTTAAGCGGTGGCATACGAGGACTAGATTTCCTCTGGCTCCTCAATCTCCTCTTGCACTGGCAGGTACTTCGGTTTGGGGGAATAGGAACCATCCTGCTTTACGTAGTAAGTCTTTCCTGCAATCTGGAGCTTCCATTCCGGGTAATAGGGTGTTGAAGATCTCCTTACCAGCTCAATGGTTGGCCTCTCTAACTCAGTAATCTCAATTGGCTCACCCAAATCTTTCACAGAGACTCTTGGAACGTATCTTGGAACAATGCTGAGTGCCTCTTGTTTTGAAATTGGAAGATACTCGAATGGTTCAGTTGTCCATGAGGCTTCCTTGAAATGCCCGTCCTCTGCGTCGATTATCACAACGACTGAAGTTCCTGAACGCTCTTCGATTGGAGCTTCCTCCTCAGGAATAGATAGTGATGCCTCACTAAATAGTTCCTCTGGAAGTGCAACTGGGGTGTCGCTAACATAATCGAACGGCACAAGGTAATAATCAGCGCCATCGTAGTTATGAACAAGCAAAGGCTCGCCAGGAACAGTGCCTTCGAATGCCTCTGCAAAGCTTGCATCGAATGGGATTAGCTCCTCATTAACAGCATCGATTGCGGCCTGAATGATTAGGTCATTTACGTCTTCAATTATTTCCTCTTCAATAACTGATGAGGGGGTTGCTGTGTCCATCGCCATTACCTGGGCATTGCTTACAGCTGCCTGCGTTTCAACATCGAATCTGGCTTCTGATGTTGCAAGAGTCAGTGATATTTGGTCGTTTGCAATCGGTGGCTCGTTTATGGATACATAGTTGCCATCGTAGGCATCCCCCGTGGTGAGTGGAGCAAAGTATGTGGACAGCCATTCTGAGATTGTCTTATAGCTGTTCTCACCTATTCCCCCAAGGGATGATGGGTACGGGTCATTGACCCAGAATCCATAGACGGTCAGGTTCTCTGGCGATGGATAGGGATCGACATCCGTGTTGATGCCCCTAATCGCCATCCAGTTGGTATAACCACCATACGTTGGGACAATGCTTGGCACGTGTGTGGGGTGTCCCTCTGGTGCGTTTATTGTGTAGCCTACCCATCTGCAGATGTTATTGATGACGTATGTGGAGTTGGTGCTGCTCCTGACCCCGAAGTTGTAGTGGTATGTGGAGTATGGCAGCGGTCTTAGGGCCTGAATCGTGCTTAGCATCCCGGTGGTATCGATGTATGTTGGATTTCCGCTGAGATTGATTCCGTAATCATGCAGCCAGCTCTGTGCGTAGATGGACTGCGGTGTTGAAGTTTGGGAGCTGTTCCAATACATGTAATCCAGAGTCATCTGTGCGACAGCCGCACCTGTTCTCTCATTGTAAGGCGACTGGGCTTCGTACATCGGGAATTCTTCCAGGTTCAATGCAAAGCCAGCACCCATTATCTCTGCGATGTTATTGTTGGTATCGTCCAGTTCAATTTTTATCTGATCTTCATCGATTTTTACTTCGATGTGGTGACCTCCCACGCCGCAACTGTGCTCTACACTTATATCCACACTACTGAATCTCAGGATGTCAAAGTACTGTTCGGAGATGAGAACACCGTTGTCATAAAACCTTGCAGAGATGCCTCTCATATTCACATCTCCGGTGTTATTCACGGTTGCAGTTATATTGAAGTTTTCCCATTCCTCTGGTTCCTCGTTTGAAAAGACCAGCGTTGTTGGAATCAGATCCCCGTACCAATCACAAGTCTTGATGTCCCTTGCGCCATAGCCTGGTCCTGCAGGCCCATCATACCTGAACAATGGTCTGGTTTGCGTTTCAAAGTCCGTAAAGCCCATGGCTTTCCCAAAAACATCCAATATAAATGTGTCTGTAAAGTATATGTACGGCGGGCCAAGGCCGAGAGTCCTGTCCAATGTTTCCTTGTTGTTGTTTATCAGGAAATAGAACGTTTCCCAATCCAAACCATGCTCATCCCTAAGCTTTGACCAGAGCCAACCGGTGATATCATAACCCTTGCTTAGCTGCAATGTCTTGTTATCCACACTGGTGTCACGGTAATCGTTTTCAACGTACTCATCCCATTTATAGCCTTCAATACCGTTGTGCAAGTAGGTATCTGCAGTCTCCTGGTTGATGTCTCCAGATTCGGCAATAACATTATACATATAGTATTCTGAGAACCCTTCAGTCAACCAGGCACGCATATAGATGGGATGTGGGGTTATTGAATGCGTTGCTTCATGAAGAGCAGTAGCCATGTACGGCCACCAGTCCCCCAGTTCGTTTGGGTTGCCATAATATGGTGTGCCGTTCTCATAGTATGGTTTATCGCACCCAGTCTTGTACATTGGGTCTGAGAAAATCACATTTGACACTACTGCTGATGCATTCCCACCGTAGCATGCTGTTGGATGACCGTACACATATATTCGGAGATAGTTATTATACCAGCGCTTTGCACTCCAGCCGGTCATGTTCTTCAGTATCTCATACCGCGGGGCAAATTTATCCCAGAAGTCAACAAGAGCTGCCTGGTTGCCTGCATAGAAGGTATCTTCGATATAGACATCGAATGAAACATTGCCTTGGTCGTCATAATATGTCAAATTAACGAATCCTTCTGGGGGTGATGTTTGAGCTTTAACGGGCTCTGAATCCGGGCCGACAAGCTCATCTACAATAATGGGAGTAACAATCCCTTCGTAGATTACAACGCCTTTCTCATAATCGATGACCATCTCAGAGCCATCAGGAACTTGAATGACTTTTTGGGTTGGCAGTATGTCCTTCTCCTCGATTTGAGGAATCTCGCTTGGCTCAAATCCTGTTTTGGCATCAAATCCATATGCACTGCAGGCGATGAGCAGTGCAACAATAGTCACAAATGTTGTTTTCATTGTGCTACCCCCCCCATTATATTACTATGATTATTATTTATAACGGTTTACATTCTGTCGAATACGTGGGTTTCAATTTTTGTTATTGGATTTATAGTCATTCTTGTGGCTTGGCACCTGTTAATTTCCCCTTGATTATGTTCTCCGGCTCGGATGGGTCCTTAAGTCCGTAGAACGTTATTTCAAGAGGGTCTGAACCACCTGTCTTCACATGCAGGGTGGAGAGGCCGAGGGCCTGGTCGAATGTGTCCTGCGTTGTTGTGACATCAGTTACCTTGTGAAACGATATCTTTCTCCTCGTTTTTATGAGCACTCCACCCTCGAAATTCACGGAATCATCATCAATCCCATACCTGTAGCTCTTAATCAGCAGCCGTGCATAGATTTCACCTGATAGGATGCTGAGCATCAACACCAGAACGAATACCTCTGGGTTTAATGGTGAAATGACCTCAAGAGCACTGCTTACGAGGGCCATGAACAAGAACAGGGATATCGTCAGAAATCCCCAATACACTAACCTTAGTTTTCGCATATATAGCCTGTGGGGTCGGCCTTCATATAGCATATTATCACTATTCCTTGGAACATCAGCGGTTATTTATTTATCGGTTGAATATTAATGTATTCGGTAGTGAGCAAGCTAAGGATAGGTCGGTAATATGTGTTATGCAATTCCTGCAAGGATACTCAAGGTAGAAGGGGATAACGCTACTGTAGATTATGGCGGAGTCAGGAAGAAAGCCAACATCTCGCTCATGGATGAAGTAGCTGTGGGGGATTATATACTGATTCATGCTGGTTTTGCAATAGAGAAACTGGAGAAGAAGTCTGCTGAGGAGTCATTGCAGCTTATCAGGGAGTACATTGCTGAAACAGAGAAAGGATGAGTTTATGGATTATGGGGATAGGAAACTGATGAAGAGACATGTCCAGAGGATTAAGGAGGTTGCAAAAGAGATAGGTAGGGATGTCACAATTATGGAGATATGTGGCGGGCACACGAACGTGATTATGCAATATGGCATACAGGAGCTATTACCTGCGAATTTAAGGCTCATCTCAGGTCCGGGATGCCCCGTATGCGTCAGCTCGCAGCGGGATATCGACTCGATGATTGCATTGGCTGATGAGGGCATCCCTGTTGCGACGTATGGGGATATGTTGAAAGTGCCTGGAAGTCGTCACAGCCTAGATGATGCACGGGCGATGGGGGGCAGGATATTTGAAGTTTATTCTGCTGCTGAAGTAATGGAAATAAGGAAAAAACATTCAGATGTGGTGTTCTTTGGAGTTGGATTTGAGACAACAGCACCAATGACCACATATCTACTAAAGAATGGCGTGTGCGTCTACTCTGTGCACAAGCTTGTCCCACCGGCCCTAAAAGTCCTGATTGATGGAGAGGTGAGAATAGATGGTTTCATCGATCCAGGCCATGTTTCCACGATAATAGGTGCCGATGCATACGGGGGGATAGAGATTCCCCAAGTGATATCTGGCTTTACTCCTGAGAGGGTTCTCAGGGCATTGAGCATACTTGTGGAGCTTATACGGGACAAGAGGTCAATTGTTGTTAATGGTTATCCCGAAGCGGTAAAGAAGGAGGGGAATAGGGTTGCCCAGAAACTGCTCAGGGAACACTTCTATGTTGCAGATAGTGAGTGGAGGGGATTGGGAACCCTCCCATTATCTGGTTTGGAAGTGAGGGAGGGGGAGTTGAATGCCAAAATGAAGTATACTGATTTGCTGGCTAAAGTGCCTGCGCCAAAAAAAACAGGCTGCAGGTGCGGCGAGATACTTAAGGGGCTGATAGATTCATCTGCCTGTCCGTTGTATGGAAAGGCGTGTACCCCTGAGAACCCGCAGGGGCCGTGCATGGTGTCATCAGAGGGAACATGCGCAATAGCATACAGGTATGGGAAAGGTGCATGATTGTGAAAAAGAAGTTCATCACATTATCCCAGGGCTCTGGTGGGAAGGAGATGAGTGAGCTCATAAAGGGATTCTCGTTCTTTAGGGGCGGGTGGGAGAATTTTGACAATGATTCTGCAACCTTGGGTTTGGGTGGGAAAAAACAGCTTGTATTGACAACGGATTCGTTTACTGTTGACCCACTATTCTTTCCAGGCGGGGATATCGGCCATCTGGCTGTGTGTGGGACAATCAACGACTTGGTGGTGATGGGCGCAAAGCCTATTGGTTTGTCTTTGAGCTTGATTATAGAGGAGGGGTTTTCAGCGGAAGAGTTGGATAGGATAATTGGGTCCGTGGGTAGAGTCTCAAAAAAAGCACGTGTCCCGGTTGTTACTGGCGATACTAAGGTGATGGAGAGGGGTAAAATCGATAAGCTGGTGATAAATACTTCTGGTGTCGGGTTGTTAAGGGAGGAGGAGCTGCTAACTAAAGCGATAGGGCCCGGAGACAAAGTGATACTCTCTGGGGGGCTGGGGGAACATGCGGTCGCACTCCTATCAAGGAGATTTGATTATGAAACCGATGTTGTTACTGATTCGAAGCCACTGATTGAGGAGATGGACGCAGTAAGAGACATAATAAAGATTGCAAAGGACCCCACAAGAGGGGGGGTGGCTGCAATCCTGAATGAATTGTGTGGGAAACATGGAGTGGGTATGCTTCTGGATGAGGGGTCTGTTCCTGCCAAGCAGGAGGTGAGGAGAGTCACTGAGATACTCGGCATAAACCTTTATGAACTTGCATGTGAGGGGAGGTTTGTGTGCGTGGCATCAAAAGAGAACGCGGGGGAAGTGGAGAAGCGCTTGCGGAAATTCAACGGTGATGCGAGCGTCATCGGGGAGATAACTGCTGGTAACAACGTTGTTATTCAGACGATGTTAGGGAGGAGGATCCTGCCTGCACCTACTGGCAGGATTGTCCCGAGGATTTGTTGATGAGTATGCATGAACTCGCTGTAACGAAGAGCATCATAAGAGTGGTGGTGTCAGAGTGCAGGAGAAGAAACGTCAAAACACCAAAGAAAGTTATAATTGAGTTGGGGAATCTTACAGCATATAAAAAGGAGCCGGTTCTGTTTTACTTCGATATGTTGAAAACGGAGGAGAGAATGCTCTCAGAAACTGTGCTTGAAGTGAATGAAATGCCAGGTAAGATACGGTGCAATAAGTGTAAAAAAGAAAGCGGGGTAAACGAGGCATATCTTATGATGTGCCCAGAATGCGAATCAACTGACGTGGAGATAATTCAGGGGAAGGATTTCATTATCGCCTCGATAGAGACTGGTGATTAGAATGTGTGATGAATGTGGATGTAATGAACCTGCGAGCAGGATTGAAGTAAATAGATCAGTAACTGAAGAGAACGATGCCATTGCGCATAAGACCTGGCACTTGCTAAAGGAGAAGGGGATGCTGTGCATCAACGTGCTTGGTGCTCCAGGGAGCGGGAAAACAACGTTCATAGAGAGTATTGTGAAATACATCGCCCCCTCCGAGATTGCGGTCATCGAAGGGGATCTTGAGTCAGATATCGACAAGGAGCGGCTTGAAAAACGCGGAGTCGACAGTTACCAGATAAACACCCACAGCGGCTGTCATTTGAATGCCGCGATGGTAAATGATGCGTTGGGTAACATGAATCTGGAGGGGAAGGGATATCTGGTTATAGAGAATGTTGGAAATTTAGTATGTCCTGCAGGCGTGAAGATAGGGCAGCATATTGACATTGTGGTCAGCTCAACAACAGAGGGCTCTGACAAGCCGAAGAAATACCCAATCATATTCATGAATGCGGAACTTGTCATTATCTCGAAATACGATTTGGCTGAAGCTGTTGGGTTCGATGAGAAGATATATTTTGAGGATATTGGGAACATCAACTCGAAGGCAGTGATAGTGAAAACATCCTCCAAAGAACCTGGATCGTTTGAACGTGCAGCGAAGTTCATTGTGCACGAGAGGGACCATCTGCTTGGGAAGGGACATGACCATTAGCTCTCTGTAATTAGGTTTGCTAGATAGGACTGGCCAAAGCATATCCCGCCATCGCCGGATGGGATGTCCCTGTTCATCAGCACCCCATTCTTCAGCATAATATCCGAAATCATCCTGTTGTATGCAACCCCGCCAGAGAGGACAACCTGTTTCTTCTCCCTTCTCGCAATATCGAATAGCCCTTTGGCAAGATATGTTTGCACTGTTGCCGCCAACCTTCCCTTTCCCTCTTCCAGATTTTCTAAGAGGTGTTTGAAAAGTGGGGTTGTCATGAGTATCCTTCTCCCGTCTTCTTCACCATAGACCGGCTCGAATTCCAACGGCTCTGTTGCCATGCTCTCGAGAAGCATGGCTGGCCTGCCATCATATGTCCTCTTATCACACAAACCCAATAGTGATGATGCGGCATCGAGAATCCTTCCAGCGCTTGTTGTCTGCGGGACATTGAACCCGGCATCCAAGAGGTTTAGATAGAGTTTGGTCTCCTTCTCATCGTAAAAAGCAAGTTTTAGCAGTTCAGTTTCATCGAGAAATCTTGCCAATAACCCGAACAGCATCTTCTTTGGGTAGATTGTGGCGGAATCTCCGCCAAGCTGGGGTTGTTCCTCAAGGTGCCCAATCCTTCTGAAGTCTGTACCATTGCGAACATCGAAGACTTCCCCTCCCCATATGTTCCCATCCTCCCCAAACCCTAACCCATCCATTGCGATCCCAACATAATCTGAGAGTTCGTGCTCAGCAGCAACGCTTGCGATATGGGCTTTGTGGTGCTGTACCTGAATTAGGGATGCGTTGTGCTTATCTGCCAGTTCCCTTGCAAGAGATGTTGAGAAATAGGATGGGTGCATGTCGCATGCGATGATTCTTGGTTTGAGCCTTGTTAAACGGATGAAGGTATCGGCTGTTTCCTTGAGAAATTCTGCTGTCGCGAGTTTTGAGGTGTTGCCCAGGTATTGTGAGAGGAAGCAGTTATTCCTCTTTGAGACAGCTATGACATTGTTGAGCTCTGCCCCAAGCGCAATCGTCTCGCTGACGCTTATTGGAAGTTTTACTGGGAGTGGCGTGTATCCCCTTGATCTTCTTAGGAAGAATGCCCTGCCTGCAATTATCTTCAGAACTGAGTCATCGCACCTGTTGATTATCTCCCGTTCGTGGGTGAGGAAGTATTTTCCAATCTTCTCTTTTACTGCGACTGGTTCTCCAGGTATGTTGCATGATGTCATGAGCAGAGGGGCTTCGATAAAATCGAACATGAGGTAATGGAGCGCCGTGTATGGTAGCATTATGCCTATTGAATCCAACTCAGAGATGCCAGAAAACTGTTCCCTGTCCTTCTTCCTCAATACCATTATCGGCCGCTCGGGGGATTGCAATAACCCTGCTTCTTTCTCTGAAATGCTGGCGATTTCTTTTGCCTTTCCTAAGTCTTTCACCATCACTGCGAAGGGCTTGTGGCTCCTGTTTAACAGTTTCCTTACTTTTTCAACAGCCGAATCATCTGTTAGGGAACATAGGTGAAACCCGCCAACTCCTTTTATGGAGAGAATCTCCCCTGATTTTATGAGCTCTGCTGCCCTTTTTATCGTCTCTAAGTCTGAATTCAGGTGTATTGCTTTGCTTCCTTGTTTCAGCAGCAGTTTCGGGCCGCAGTCCTTGCATGCTATTGTCTGAGCGTGGTACCTCCTATCCAACGGATTTGCATATTCTTTCCTGCATTCATCGCACATCTCGAAATGCCGCATTGAAGTTAGGGGCCTGTCATAAGGGTAATCTATTATCATGGAGAACCTCGGGCCGCAGTTCGTGCATGTGATGAAATAGTAGTTGCTTCTCCTGTTGTCCCTATCCTTAAGTTCCCTGAGGCAGTCCTTGCACGTGAAGATGTCTTGTGGCAATATTGTTTCGCCTTCAGACTCCGTGCTCTTGAGAATTGAGAAATCGGTGTATTCCTTGGTTTCAATCTCCTCATCCGTGTGGTCGGTTATCTTCGCAAGCGGTGGCAGGTCAGTCAGTTTCTTCATGAAGTCCTTATCGTTGATTATAATCTCCACGCCGCTGCCTATATTCTTCACTGTTCCAACTAGAGAGTATTCCTTGGCCTTCCTGTAGATGTATGGCCTGAACCCCACCCCCTGAACAACGCCCTGGACGAAGAACCTGTACATGTAGAGAGATTATGGTGTATTTTTAATATAGTTTACAGACGGCTCAACGCTCAGGCTGCCTTTACCCAAATGCTCCCAACGGTCTTTCTCGGGTTATTGCTTGATTCATCCGAATAGTGGAACTTTATGATTATCTTTCCAGTATAGTGGTCGCCTTTGCGGAAGCGCAGGGGTTTTCCCTCGTCATCGTTGCACCTGAGACTGAAACCAGTAGAAGCCCCTGGCTCCAGTTCCACGCCTATTTTGCTCGAATCGTAACTCTGGCATCTTTTTGAGCTGCATGGTTCGTATTGGTCCCTGTTTTTGGAACAGCTTATGTGCATTATGACTATTGGCTTATTGAACCCGTTTATAAGTGAAAGGCTCAGCTTATCGCTGTGGCTCATGAGCACAGAACTTTGGCACAGGATCCCTTTAGAGAACGTGCAGTATTCTGGTAAGGCGGAGTTCCCCATATACATTAATACATTAGTCAAGAAGAAGTAACCAATCATGAAAAGGCTTATTGCAATGCATGCGCGGAGAATCATTGTCATGAAAGCGACATATATCTTGGATTTGTTTCCCCTCAGGTACATCAATGCGGATACCCCGCCCATGACGGATAGGGTATATGGAACGTATTGCGGGATGAAGTAGGCTTCTGGGTCGAAGAAGGCGAAGAGTGAGAATACCCTTGTAAGCGGGGACAGTCCCAAAAGTAAGAAGAAAATAGAAATTGTTGCGTGGAATTTGACGAAATCTATCTTCCATTTGGATTCTTCCACGGGGTCACCTGTTCTATTCATTACCATATTGGGTTTTTAAGTTTTCAAATGGAAGCTAGAGAAGCAGTCCTGTTGTGTGTTCGGCGTTACCAATCGCTTTCCCGATATCATCCCGTGTTATGCTCTTGCCAGTCTGCTTGTCAGTGAACTTGAACTCAGTGATGACTGCAGGGTATTCATTGTAAACTAGCTTGTTCGGGATGAGCCCAAGGGTTTTTTTCCTGAATGTCCAGGAGGAATGGGAATATGACTTCACAACAAATCTTATTTTCTTGTGCCTGTCCTCTCCGGATATGGTGAATGTAGGCACTTCCCCCCCAGAGCGCTCTACATATATGTCAAAAAACTCGTGCGTCTTTTCCCCGTCGAAAAAGGATATGTCCTTCTTAACGGTGATTCCGAAAACATTAGGATTGAAGTATGAAAGGATGGCGCCCTTCTCGAAATGGAATATGCCCCAATACCATGAAGGTGCGGGGGAGTTAACGAATACCCGTTGGAAATAGGCAGTACCGCTTATCTGCTCGCCACTAACCTTCCCCCGCAGCGCCAGCTTGTTTAGGCGTATGATTATGTAGCCTATGTCCTTGAGATAGGTGTTTGAGTTGTACGTTGGTAGTGTGAATTCGTTTCTTTCCTCCACATCTGCGATGAATTCGATATCATCGCCTATCCTTACGGTGCTTGTCGTCTTGTTTATGGAGAATGATGTTGGTGTTTTGGAATCAGTTGAGATGCCGTTTTCGTGTACCGCTATCTTGCACTGTTCCAGAAGGAAATTGTGGCGCATCTTCTCCCCGTCGAAGTACCATGCGGCAACTGCCCCGTCGAGGTTGCTCCTGTCCAATGGATGTGTTATGTCTATTTTCAGGTCATTGCATTGTATCTCCTTCACGTTCTTTGTGGACCAGAGTATCATGAGCTGTCTCGGTCTCTCGGGGTCCTTCGGGTTTTCGAAGAAGAAGAGCCAGAACCACCACCACCAAGCGCCGGAGGGCATTGGCTCGTTCTTTATATTGAAAATGCTGTTCTCCAGCTCACTGAAATCAAGTTTTTTTCTTATTCTCATCTCGCTGCCTCAGTCGCCTGCTTGAAAGAAACAGGAATCATAAGGAGAATCCATTGTTTTAATCCTTTCGCCCCATTACTAAAAAAGATAGCATGAACAAACGAAAATCAGAAGCAATAGAACGCCTTCAGACTCTGAAGAATGTGGGTAGGGTCACTGCGGAAAAACTCTACTCCATTGGCATTAAAACACCGGAACATATGAAACGCTCCGACCCGAAGAAGTTGTATGAAAAACTGAAAATGAAATGCGGGGGAACGCTGGATAGGTGTGTCCTATACCAGTTCAGAGGGGCGAAATCAAACAGGAAATGGTGGTTATGTAGGGATTAAAATAAAGTTGATGGACGATATGGTTGGTATCGACAACGGTTTATTCTGGAGTATTTTTCAGATGCTCACGGTAGTTTAATCTCACTGCCTCCGCTTTTCCGTTTTCTATTAACAGCTCATTGATGCATGTATTGCCCTGCCTGTAGGTGCCTATTTTCGAGAGCGAATTATTGAGTAGATTAGTAATAATAACCTTGTTCACTATCCCGTGGGCGACAAGCACTATTACCTTTTTGGGGAAATTCTTTTGGAGTCGTTCCATGAATCTGGACACCCTCTTTGAAACATCGTTTATGCTCTCCCCTTGTTTTGGTTTTACATCGAAATCGAGTTTGGAGTAATCAGAAAAATACTCTGGGTGAGCCATCTTTGTTTCCCTCATCAGTTTTCCCTCGTAAATTCCATAATTCCTTTCCACGAGAGCCGGAACCTTCACAACAGGGAGCCTGTGCGGCTTTGCTATGGATAGTGCTGTGATGTATGTTCTTGACGTTGGGCTTGAGAATATGTTGTCTATTGGGACGTTTTTTAGCTCGGAGGAAGTTAGGGATGCCTGGGATTCCCCAAGCGATGTCAACTCCGAATCGATGTTTCCCTGGATAATGGACTTCCTGTTGAACACAGTTTCCCCATGGCGTATGATGAAAAGGCGCATAGTTAGGTTTTAATGAGAGTTATTTTAAAAGATAGTCATGGAAGAACTGGAACTTGAAAGAGAAGAGGAGAAAAAAGCGCTGGAACGCTCTAAAAACGAGATGGCCATCGCGACAACAGGGCTATTCTTTCTCATATTCCTCGTGCCTATCGGCTTTGGGCAGTTTGGATTTCCGATAAACCTCTATCTTGGGGTATCTGTAGCCATCCATGAAGTTGGGCACCTCTTATTTGGGGTATTGGGTGGTGGGGATAGGATTATTACCACTGCTGGCGGGACACTGTTTGAATACCTGAACCCGGTTGTTGCAGTAGTATTCTTTGCAAGGGATAAACGCGGGGCGGCGCTTGCCATGATATTCTTCGCTTGTATGGGTTCAGTGATGCCGTACACCGCATCATACATGGAAAACTCTAACGCCCCGTATGGCACATCATATTTTGGGGGAATAACAGGAAACGCAAATGACATGGGACCCACGAACCATGACTGGCACATAATGTTCTCGGAATGGGGCGTGCTTGAGAGGGGGCATGAGATAGCCGCCTATGTCAGAGCGTTTGGGGAAGTGTTCATGCTTATAGGGATTGTTGGCTCTGTCCTCGGATTCTGGTTCATGCTCAACTATACGCCTGCTGGATTCTCAGAACTCGTAGTACTTGGAAGTGTGGTAAGTGGAGCATACTTCGCTTGGAAACTGTCTATGCCACAGCTGAGCCTCTGCATGGCATTCACGATACTCGCCCTGGTTTGGATTGGTGTTAGAAGGTGGAAGATAAAGGATGCGTATAGGAAGGGGGAAAGAACCTGATTATTTCCCAAGGTGCTCGCAACGGATCTCTGTCTTCTTCTCTTCTCTCTGGAGTATCACGCCATCCTTCCCGAACCCGTATAGGACAAGCCTGATCTCATAGATGTCTGGGTATGACTTTGGGCCTGCATAGATTTTGCATTTCCCGCCCAGTGTCTCGGAAGCGTTGATTATGCCGATCCTTACCCTGCCCTTTGAAAGCTCTCTGTCTGGCGCGAGCGAGAGGGCTTCTGGAACTATGACATCGCACTCGGTCCAGCATGGCTGCTCCCCCGTATTCTCTATCTCTATTGACAACTCGGTATTGTTTTGCATGTATGCCCCAAGCCTTATTGGATAGAAACGGGGAGAGACCCTGAAACCCAGAAAACCACCGATGAATGGTTGCATCTATTGTTTTAAATTCCTTTCTTCACTGGCCACCGAGTGAAATCCCATGCATGGCACTTGCAAGGAATCCTTTTCTCGTAAAGTGTTGGAGATTGTCTCTCTTATAATCATTCAACACGTTGAGAAGGTCTGTCATCCTTCTCTCGTTTAATCTGCCCATCCATCTGATGTTCTGCTCCCGATTGCGGGCAAGGATTTGACCTCTTTTCTCATTGGGTGAGAGGTTGCGGCTAATCTCCAGTATGTCCAATCTCAGTAAGACAACAGTCATTTCCCGTGGGCGTCTAGGAATGCCCTTTCTGGCTTTTTGAAGTAGTTTACATCTATGATTGTCAAGCGAGCCTCCATATTGCCCAAATGTCTTTCCACTTCATCCAAGGCAGTTGCCATTATCTTGCCCCGCACCCTGATTTTCGAAGGGATTCCATATGCTGTTCTGAGCATCAGTTGCTCTTCTTCAGATAGGTCCCTCTGCTTTGATTTCCGGGTAATCGCTCCAGCTATCCTGCCCGCTAATTGTATTACTTTGTTCTCTCTTTTGATTAGAGTTAGTTTCCTTTTTCTCTCGCTGAGCATGATTAACTCTCTTCTCCTGTCGCCCCCGGAAACAGTTTCGTATTTTTTTGGTGCAGGGGATGCTGCCATGTTTTTCATTTGTGTTTTAAGATATAAAGGGTGGGCGGTTGGGGCTTTGCACCCAAACCACTCGAAAATGGCAGTCTTAGGTTCAAGATGGGGATTATGTTCAGGGAGATGGATTTTATGACCGGTGGCGGGAACAGTAGTTATAAAAAATCGAAGATAACAAGGGGAATATGCATCATCGCATTCTCATGCTGCTCGTGTTTCTCGCGCTGTCTGGCTGTTTTGGATATCCGCCTGCTTACGAGCCATTAGGGTTCTCAAACTTGATTCGTCCAACGAGCAACTTATGGAGCCCATTGGTGAGGGCGCGATGCTTCACCTAAACACTGAAAAGACATACGCCTGCGAGCTTATCGAAATCATCGTCCTTCCTTCCCGCGAAGGTAACGAGATTACCCTGGATGTAAAAGGACTCAATAATTCCATATGCGCGCCGGCTTATATGCGTGCATCATGGATCCCGAACATGCATCAGCTCCCGGAACATATCAAGCCAGTTGTACTCGAACCGGGTACATACCGCTTGTTCCTAAGGCATAACGGGAATGAGGATGAATACGTTCTGGATGTTGGAAACGGGAGCGCTTCCATTAGGGGAATCCGCACGACATTCAGCAGCGCCGCGTGGTGGGATGCGAACGCACGCCGCCTCTCCCCCTGATGCAGTTGACGTTAGGTTCAATCCCGTTACCTTAGGTACAGACGGAACTTTTAGTGTAAAACTGACAATTGGAAAAGGTATTTAAGTTAAAATGCCAAAACATTTTTGGTGGGATTATGGAGATGCCTGAAGCGAAGCTCATACGCTCCGAGATAGTTATACGGGATATGCAGCTCACCGAGGATGTCAAGATGACGAAAAACTCCTTGGTGAGATGGCTCGCCCTTGCGACTGGGCTGATATCCCCAAAGGAAAGCAGGAGAACGATGCTGTCCCTGCTTGATGCCCTGCTCCATTTCTCGTTCAGCGGTGATGGGGCGGATGTGCATGAACTCATTGAATACATCAACAGGGGAAAGCACAAAACAAATGAGAAGGCACTCAGATACCATCTCCTTGTGCTCAAGAACAAGGGGCTTGTTGATAGGGATAGGGGAAAATACAGATTCTCTGTGCCTCCCTCTGCCCCGAATAACGAGGTCGCAACCAGTTTTGAATACATCTACAGGGGGAAAAACGAGGAAGCGTTTGCCAGGATACGCGAATCCCTTGATGTCCTGAAAAGGATGTATGAATAACTGTTTTGGGGTTGTTCCTTTTATGGGGGAAATACTCTCCGGGAGATTACTCGCTCTGATGAAGAAAAAGGGGTTCTCTAGTTTGACTGGGATACAGAAAAGCTCCATGCCACTTGTGGCTGAGGGGAAGAACGTTCTCATCATCGCCCCTACGGGGTGGGGGAAGACGGAGGCAACGATACTTCCGATACTGAGCAAATTGGAGGGGGGAGATAAGGGGATACGTGTCCTGTACATAACCCCATTGAGGGCGCTGAATAGGGACATTGTGGAACGCGTTGAGTGGTGGTGCTCCAAACTAGGCATATCTGTTTCTGTACGGCATGGTGACACGAGCCCTAGTGAGCGCACCAGGCAATCGAAGAACCCGCCGCAGGTGATGATTACTACCCCAGAAACATTGCAGGCGCTGCTTCCTGCCAAGAGAATTGGGAAAGCGCTTGAGGGGGTTGAGCATGTGATTATAGACGAAGTGCATGAACTCTTCTCAAATAAGAGGGGTGCGCAACTCGCGCTTGGGCTTGAGCGGCTTGTGAAAAAGAAAGGCCGTGAATTCCAGAGGATTGGCTTGAGCGCAACTGTGGCGGAACCTGAAACCGTTTCTCGGTTCCTTTTCGGGAGAAGGAAGTATGTTATAGCGAGCGCGGGAACAACGCGGAAGATGGATATTTCGCTGGAGTGCCCGAAACCCCTTCGGAAACATGATGAATTGTCTGAGAGACTCTCATTGGATACCGGCTCCACTGCAAGGCTTGTGCGCCTGCATGAACTATGTGTTGGGCATAAGGCGACACTGCTTTTCGTGAACACAAGGAAGATAGGGGAGATACTCGCCTCCAGAATGAGGGTCCTTGAGAAGGAACTTGGGGAAAAGGTTGGTAAGGTTTCTGTGCATCACGGCTCACTTGCCAAGGATGAGAGAATCATCATGGAGAAGGAGTTCAAACAGGGGAAACTAAAGGGACTGATTGCAACATCTTCCATGGAGCTTGGGGTGGATATAGGTAATGTCGACCTCGTCGTGCAGTACATGTCCCCCAGGCAGGCAGGCAGGCTTGTGCAGAGGGTCGGGAGGAGCGGGCATGCAATCGGGAAAACGCCCAAGGGAATCATCATAGCGAGTGATTCGGATGATGTGCTGGAATCTGTTGCTGTGATAAACAGCGCCATGGAGGGAGCTGTGGAAAGCGAGAACATGCAGACTGGGGCGCTCGATGTGCTTGCGCACCAGCTTGTCGGCCTTGTTATGGATTGGGGTTCTATTGGCTTGGAGGATGCGCTTGCTGTTGTGAAAGGGGCTGGGCTGTACGAAAGAACGTCTCTTGAGGTGTTGGCTTCCGTAGCGCAACAGTTGAAAAGGCAGAGGTGCTTGTGGGTTGGCAGAGATAACGTTCTTGGAAAGGGGAGCAAGACATTTGAATACTACTTCGGAAACCTCAGCATGATTCCGAAACAGAAGAAGATACCAGTAAAGAACGCCGCTACGAACAGGTTCATCTCAAGCCTGGATGACGCGTTCGCCAGTTCGCTTGAGAGAGGAAGCACGTTCATCACCAAAGGGATCCCCTGGAAGGTTTTGGATGTGAATGATGAGGAGATTGTTGTCGAGCCTTCCGAGAGCTTTGAGTCTGCGATACCTGACTGGATAGGGGAGGAGATACCTGTCCCTTTCAAAATCTCCCAGAGAGTGGCTACGCTGAGGAGACATGTTGATTCAATCGACATCTGCCCGGAATGCCTTGGGAAAGTGAAGCGTGTGCTCTCGAAGCAGGAATTCATGCCGGATGACAGGACCGTGTTTATTGAGGGGTGCGAGGATGTTGTTGTCATACACTCTTGCCTTGGCTCAAAGGGAAACGAGGCACTTGGGAGGGCCCTCTCGGAATTGCTCACGTCCAGCCTAGGGTCTAGTGTGAGGGCAGAGATTGATGCCTATAGGATTGCACTGCTCCTGCCGCATCCTGTGAAAGCAACTAGGGTTGCAACTATGCTTAGGGGCCTTGGAGGGGTTCGGGGAATTCTTGAGAAAAGCATTTCACGCTCATCGCTGTTCAGGCGCAAATTCATACATGTTGGGAGGGCGTTTGGGGTGTTTTCAGAGGACGCGAGGGTTAGCCAGAGGGTCATCGAATACCTAAGGGATACGCCTGTTTATGAGGAGACTATGAGGGAGATGTTCTGCAACTACCTTGATGTCGGGGCCTGCGACTGGCTGTTGAAGAGGATTGGAGAGGGGAAGATAAGGGTTATCTCAAACAATGTCCCGCAACTTTCCCCGCTTGGGAGGGCTGCGGTTGTCAGGATAAGCGCTTCGGAACTCATCTCCCCGCTTGAGCCTGCTTCAGAGGTGCTCAAAGCGTTCAAGAAAGGACTTCTTCAGAAAAGAGTTAGGATGCTGTGTACCTATTGCGGAAGAATCGCTTACAGGAAACTTGAGAACATGGGAAAGAGCATAAAATGTGAGCATTGCGGGAGCTCGCTGATGGGGCTTGCGGGTGAAAAGGATGAGAAAGCGTTTAGGAAGAAAAAGGAGAAGAGGAACAAGGAGGAAAGGAAAACCGTTGCGGAGCTCATGAGAACTGCGAGCCTGCTTGACGCATATGGGAGGAGAGGCGCTATTGCGCTCTCTGTTTACGGGGTTGGGGCAGATACTGCGGCAAGGGTGCTCGCGAGAATCCATAGGGGTGAGGATTTGCTTTTAATAGATCTGCTGGAAGCTCAGAAGAACTTCATAAAAACAAAAAGATACTGGAGCGCTTGATGAATGCACTTTTATGATTATGTGCACGGAGCGTAGTTTACTACTACATCTACATCATAGCCGATGTTCCCCCCTCCGTGTGAATCGTTTGTCCAGAACTCGAAAACATTGTTTCCCGGGACTAGGAATGGAACCATATCTATGCCGAATTGCTTCGGCGTTGCCAGTGTCGAGCACGGGAAGTTGTCGTGGACGATGAAACCATTCAATTTCGTCTGGCCGCAGTCATCATACCAGACATCCATTGTGGCGGTGCTTATGCGGTTGTTTGATAGTGTAAGTACTTCTGTGTATGTTCTTATGGTCCCCATAGCACTGGCCTCAGAGAACGCCAATGTCTGGGAGATGTCTATTGGTGGTGCTGTGCAGTCTGCAGGGCAGTTGGTGCACGTCTCCGGCCCCTCGCAAATCCCATCTCCGCAGCAAGTGCTGACAGGGGCGAATGTCGCTTCGAAATCAACATTATAGCCTATGGCGCCTCCTGTGCGGGTGTCCTGAACATCGAAGCGCAGGATGTTCCACGCGGGGAATGTGTATGGCCTGACATCTATGTTTGTGTATGTCGGGGTTGCTGAACCACTGCAGTCCGGCTCCTGGTGTGCAAGCAAGTCGTTTATCTCCACTGTACCGCAATCATCATACCAGATTGATGTGAATTGGGCCGTGCTCATTGGGTATGGCGGGATTGTGACGTTCTCAAGGAATGTTCCGGTATCCCATTGGGTTGATGGGGCAGAGACAACGACAAGGCTCTTTGTGACTGGAGAGGGGGTGTATGTGTTTGCACAGTCTGCAGGGCATGTCAGGCATGTCTCGCCCCCTGTGCACAACCCGTCCCCGTTGCAACAAGACCCGCAGTCCCCCGTACATGTAACGCAGGTCTCGGTGCCTGTGCACGCACCATCGCCGCAACACTCGGTGTTTGGAGAGTATGTGACTGTGATTATCGCATCATACCCTATAAAGCCCCCTATAGTATCATGAACCATGAGGTTGAATACGTTGACGCCAGTGTGTACGTTGGGAGTTATGTCTATCCCATACACCCACACTGCATTTGTGCCGCATGGATATGCCCCGTGAGCAGGCACTCCGTTTATTGATGTTGACCCGCAGTCATCATATCGTATGTCCATTGTTGCTGTGTTGATTGTGCCTACTGGGACGGTTATTATGAATGAATAGGCTGAGTTGTTGCCTGCTGAGGTTGCGTATTGCTCGGAAACCGTTTGGGAGAAATCAGGAGCTGGAGGGACAGTTACACTGCAATCCCCTGGGCAGTTGAGGCAGTTCTCGCCAACATCGCATACCCCGTTTCCGTTGCATGTAGGACAGATACCGCAGTCTCCTGGGCAGCTCGCACACGTCTCGCCAGGGTCGCACGCACCGCTTCCGCATGTTGGCGGCGGGAGGGCACTCAGGTTAACGTCGCCTCCTAGGCAATACCAGTCCCAGTCCCCCATACCTACGCACGAACCGGCAGCGTTCTTGCAGCAGCTATCAACAGAATCCCATACTGTGCCTGTTGGGCAGCAGTGTCCGGAATCGCAGTTTCCTGAGCAGCATTCGTCGGGCATTGTGCATAGCTGGGACCTTCCCAAACATGAGCATAGGTTTGTTGTCAAATCCGCACAGCATGAGAGGCCGGCATTCCAATAGTCAGAACCTTGGCAGCAGTGCAGGTTACTGCAATAGAGTGCACCGCAGCAATCAGGATCCCCTGCACAACTGGAGCCCTTTCCGTAGCAGACGCATACGCCTGCAGGGTTCTGGCAGCAGTTCTCAGTTGCATTCCAGATCGTTCCGACAGGGCAGCAGTGGCTGTTGTCGCAGTTGCCTGTGCAGCATTCTGCCGGTGCACCGCAGATAACGCCATTCCCATAGCAGTTGCATATCCCGCTGATGAGATCTGCACAGCATGAGAGGGCACCGCTCCATTGTGTTCCTCCTGGGCAGCATACGGAACCAGGTGGGTTGCAGTTACTTGAACAACATTCTCCACTTGCAACGCAGGGCATGCCGTTGTGGGTACATGGAGTTATAACAACCGGAGGGGGGCATACGCCGCAATCCCCTGGGCACGTGTTGCAATCCTCCCCAATGCCCGGCTCGCAGACCAGGTTTCCGCATCCGCATGAACATGGGTTTCCAACAGGGTGGCATGGGCACTTTGCGTCACAAGCCGCATCAAGAACATCTGGGAAACATTTCGTTATGCAGTTGCCGAACGCATCAACGCAGCATGATTTATTGAAGTCCCATGTTGAACCAGCAGGGCAGCTGTGGGTGCATACGTACGCCAGGAGCGAAAGCAATATGGCCCCGCCTACAATAAGAGCAAGATTGCTCTTCCAATCATCGCCACTGAGCATTGCCATCAAATCACCTACTACCCCTACTAATCCGCATAGCACTTATACTCCTGATACAGGTCCATGATGCGAGAGCTGTCGCATACTGTGGTGTTTGTATCGTTCCCGGAGAATGTCGTCATCGTAAGCCCTTCTGAGTTATAGTAATACGCCCCACATTTCCCATACCATGCATCGAATTCTGGCTGCACCCTGCTTGCGCCGGTTGTGAGCGCCTTTCCAGCGGGGGATGGGTTTGGCGGGAGGTGGATGAAACAATCGCCTGCAAGTGTCCTATCATCAAAGCACGCATATGAGAGACCGAATAGCCCCTTTCCTGCCAGTTGCGTGACTGGAACTTGATAGAACTCCTCGAACAACCGCCCTATTGTCTCATTGTCCCAGCAGGCGGCAGGATTTTCCTCCATCTTGAAAGCAAGGATTGTGGATGGCTTGCCATAGTTGTATAGTATGTAGCTGCTGAAATCAGCTATGTTGTCCCAGAACATTGTGAAGTTGCAGTTGCAGTTTATATCACATATACCCGGGAGCTGGGTTGTGATTAGGTGGTTTGCATCGATGAACAGTGCGGCGATGTCTGCATCGTCTGCGCACATGCCGAAGACGCTGTTTACATACGGCTCCCTCTGGTCAGGGTAAACAACTGCAAGTGCAGTTGTGCAGTTCTCGCATTCCCTTGTTATTGTCTCAAGCTGGGCGCAGATGCATGCCGGATTTGTCTGGTCCACTTCTGAAGTCACTATGGATGGCCAGCAGGGACCGTGCTCGTTGTATGATGGGTAGATGTTGAATTCAGGCATCTGGAATATATCATCATCGAACCTGTTGAGCTTCTCGGATATCCTCTTGACCTCTGAGCCATCGCAGATGTTTGTGAGATTGACCAACAGCTTGTCAGCAGTCTCGTTGTCCGAGAAGTTGAATATGGCCACAGGCGGTGCGGGCGGACCGTTGTAGTCCGGGCAGACTGAATGATCGTAATCAGGCAATGTGGACGGGTCCATGCACCAGGTCTCCCCAGTAGCGAATGCCCTGGACCATGTCGGGTAGTTGCGCGGAGCATTGATGTCCATTATGTAACCAATGTCCGCACCATATGAATCAAGTACATCTATTCTTATGCTGTTCCAGCCAACATGCAAGTAAGCAGCAACATCTCCAACTGTCCAATCACCACACGGAACAGGACCTGCGGGAGGGCATCCAGGTGGATTCGTTGGGCAGGTAGTATCAGTCATTGCAGGTACCGGAACATTGTTTATGCGCATGCTTCCGCAATCGTCATATAGTATAGTTAGTGTTGCGCTGGAAGGCGGAGGATCTTGGGGATCTAGGTATATCCAGTTATTGATAATATAGGTATCAGTAGATCCTGCGCCAGGGGATGCGGGGTGATCCACCCAATTATTAATATAAGTTGGGAAAGAAACATTGCAGAATTCATCGCATGGCGGGGCTGTGATTGTGTAGTTGGGCAAGTATCTGCACAGCGAGATTGTTCGGGCCATTGTGTCGTTGTTCCTGAAGCATACTGATGTTGCCGGCCTTATGAGAGCTGTTGGTGGGTTGAATACGTTTGTTGGGTAGAAAACACTCTGGCTGTAGTTCCCTGCCGCGGCAGTCACCCTCCAGGATGCACCTGTCTGCGTCTCGTTTATTATGCTCGTTCCGTATGCTACCGGGCTCCAGATGTAGTCCCCTGGAATTGTGACATTCCCGGTCATTGTCTGCAGGTAGTATGCCGCTCCATCTGCACTGTGCCAGCGGACTGTGCTGTGGGGTGTGGTCAGGATGTCTGTCGCATCCGAAGAGAGCCTCATCAGGTGGACGTAATCCGTGCCCAATGCCGCTCCAACGGCGGCTATTATCTGCATTGAGCCTATTGACGGGGTGGATATGTCCTGTACAGTATATGTCCCAGGGACTGTAACATTGTAGCACTCTATTGTCTTCGCACTGATGTTCAATTCAACTGGCTCCAGATATGTTTCCACATCTATGACGTCCCCGCCGCATGCCGCGAGATTCACCCAGGAGATTGGGTCCCCTGGATGGAGGACTACATCTGTAATCGGTTGTGATGAGAACGTCAGTGCTATATCGATTTGGTAGCCGTTGTCCCCCCCTACCGTATTGTTCATTATTAAATCAAATGTGTTTACCCCCGCTGGGTTTAGGAACGGCATTATGTTGATTCCGTTGAACGTTGCTGGTCCTGTTAGGTTGCAGAAGAATGGGGCTGTTGGGGCTGCTGCAGAGCTCCCGTGCACAAATGCACCGTTTATGTAAAGTTCGCCGCAATCGTTGTATGTGATGTCCATCACAGCGGAAACGACATTGGTTGGAAGGTCATCTGTGAATGTGAAGGGCGAACTGGTGTTCACTGGAATTACATTGGTTTCCGTGAATGTCTGCGTTACTGGTGGGGGCACAAGGCCGAACTGCACAGCGTTGCCGAAATATGCGTGTCTCAGTTGCCTCGAGACACCGCCGTTATCGGTGTAGAGTTGGATATAGTTTGCTCCTGCGATGACCGGGGCAGGTGCGGAGACTGGAGCAGGTGGCGCTAATACCGTAGGAACTGCATTAGTCATGATTGTATGCGGGACATTACAGCCAACTCCAATTGCGTCAAGGTATGATACTTCCGCGCCTGGTATTGACCCGCGCCAGGTATCGCCCAAGGTCTCAACCAGCTCATATGCCCCTGTATCGCAGCCAAAACCAATGATATTGCCTTCGGTGTATTCGGAGGGATTTGGGGGGACATACAACGTGTGGGGGCATGTCAGCACGCCGGTGCCTGAGTCACGGACCCAGACGTTGTGATGGCCATCTGGCGGGTTCCAGGGAACCCCCTCGGCGATAGTATAAGTCGCTACAATCGGAGGCGTTATGCGCAGTATCTTGGGAACTGCCCCGTGGTTATTGAAGCACACCATCTTGCTTACGTTTGTGTTCAGCGGGGATGGATCAAATGCACTCATGCTCACGTTTATCTGCCAATTCAGGTCATAGGCTTCCACAGGGTATGTGATGCCCGAGGATGGTTCTGATAGTATGTACATGCCTGCGAGCATATCGAATTCAGCTATCCTGTCGCCAATCATTCCATAAGGCTGAATCCAACTGGAAATGCCATTCCATAAAGTGGTGACCCAATGGGCCTCATCATCCACGTTTATCCATGTCATGTTGCTCCCTGATGGGATGCGTATTGTTTCGACAAATGTGTCCTCAGGATACAGGGTGACAAGAATCCTGTTCCTAAGCCCTGTTGGGAATGAAGTGATTGCCCTTTCCCCGAGTATAAATCTCGTCAGCCATAGTGTGTAATCGCCAATATCCCCGGCCAGCCACTGAATTGCCAGGTGGATGCTTGCGTTATTCTTTGTCGCGGGCCCTGTGTAAAGGTAGTCCAGCTTTTCAGAGAAAGACTCCTTGTCGGATACGAAAATCCTTGCAGTGAGATTCATCTCTCCAGCGTGGACAAGGGTCAGTTCTGATGAACCGACAATCAAGTCTGTCCAATCAGTCATGCTGGAAGCCGGAACATTCATTGGAATCGGAACCTCTGACAGGTTCTTGTTTGCAACAATTGTCCATGGGTGTGTGGAGTTACAATTGGCCCAAGTCAGCGTGTCATTGGACAATAGGTAATGGGATGGGGGTTGAATAGAACCGTTTACTGGCGGTTCCTTCTGTATGAAGAACGTGTAGTTCCCTGGGTGGGATGCGGTGACCGTGACTGTTGTGTTGGTTATTGTGAAGTTGCCTGTTTGCGGGTCCATGCGCTCAGAGTATTCGTAGAAATAGAACACTCCCGGGTCGACTATATCGAAACAGTCCATCTCATTTGGCAGTATTGTCAGTGTTCCTGGAGCAGGTGGGTTGCCGCCCCATGGGAGACACGCATCCACTGCGCCGAGGCTTGTCACATCATGAGGTATGTTGTCCAGGTTCGCAAAGCACAGTTTTCCGCCTGGGCTTGTTTGTATGAATTGGGGTTGGGCGCCAATGCCTGAGATGTTCACGAATGTCGACAGGTTGCTGTAAATGACTATGGACATGTTGGATGTTGTGTATGGGTCGTCTATATGCTGCAGGTCAAGTGCAGGTATGTATGTGCAATTCTCGTTTTTAGCGGCGATGTGGATTGTATGGCCTAATTCCCTGACTTCTACATCCCGCGCGAAATCGGATGGGTTCTCAAAGCACACTGCGGTTCCATTAGGCAGTGCTAGCACGGGCGGGTTGAAGTGGTAATCTTGGAGTTGCACTGCATACGTTGTTTTCTTATCAGTTACGTAAAGCATTATGTTCGCATTTATTGTAGTGTCGTTGATGAAGTATGTGCCTGGCGGCGGCCTCCAGCAGCAGATGTCGCTGGCGCCAAGCGTCTTGTTCTCATAGAATATTAGGTCTGATGGGCTTGCCATCTCATAAATAGAAAGTATATGCCCAACTGCTGTTGCGCATGTGAAGCAGACTCGTTCCCCCTGCCTTATCGCAATCTCTGCTGGGCTCATCCCCCCTCCATTGACAGTCACGTTCTTTTCATTACTCAGGATGAATACCATCGCACTGTGGTTGCTGTCAGCATCCTGGAAGAGGTTCGGGCCGATTGCAGTGACTATTGGGAACGCAGAACTATAGCTTGCGATGTTCGTTGTTACTGCCGCACCGACTCCCCATTGATTGTCCCACATGTTGAGCTGGCGGTTTGTTGAACCTGTATTATGTATCTCCAATGACGTGCCCTCAGGATAGATGAGGTACTGCGGGGTGAAATTCCCTTCATCCACATATAGGTGGCCGTCTGCGCTTACGTCGATATCGCATGTCTCTCCGGTGAACCTGTGGGACATCACGTGGCGTTCTGTGGCAGGCGTGTTGATTACGAGGTCGTCTATGCATATATGCTTGGTCAGGTTGAATGACCCATTAGCCCCGCCATCAAGCAAAAGGTCATGGGCGACATTGTCGCTCTCAAAGCAGATTCTTGATGTGTTGGTTATGTTCAGCCCAGGTGGGTGGAAAACAGTGTCCCCGAGCTCGATGGTGTATTCATACTTGTGGAGTGGCGAGCAGTATTCTTTTGCCCTCAGGAATGCATCAAGCGTAGCTCCCTGCCCAATCATGAAGAAGGGTATCTCCCTCAACGGGTCCTGCACGATGTTCTGCATCGCAGTTGCATTGCATGGGTTGACTACATGGAACCTGCCCCCCTGCAATGAACCCTCATAATGGATGCTGCATTTCTGGAAGAACATGTCTGAGCCGCTGGTCTGGTTGTGGCACATGTAGCTGGCCGGAACGATGTCTGTGCAGTTAAGACGGCAACAGAATGGAACGGTAGTGCCAAATATATCGATATAGAGCGCCGGGCCTATGACTTCACAGCCAACTCCGGCAGGACCTGTCCCCATGCATGGGACTTCCCCTACGCTACCGGTGTAACGGAGACATGTGCAGTCAAAGTCTGTTGTAATTAGAGGGCATGGCTGCGCCCTACTCTCTTTAATTCCGTGGCAATGGCATCTGCCAGCGCAGCCGAATGGAGTTGGCCACCCGCAATATTGAATGCATTTAAGCTCACATTGCCCAGAATGCCATCCCCCAAATGGTGGGGCGCATGATGCAAACCACTTGTCCCCGCACGTCCAGGTGCAATCCGCCTTCACCCAGTACCAGGGGTCAACTGTCACGTATGAAAGGCATACCCGTGATGGAAGACCGCCAACCCTGATGTCCTCGCAGTAGTCTCCCTGCGTGCTGTTGTATATTCCGGCCTCTGCGAATGCCCCGCCGACACCATAGCCTACCTCGCATGTCCACCATTGGTACCTCCCCCTCCTCTCTTCCACCAGGCAAGTGCAATTCGCATCAGTGCAGTTCTTTGTGGATGTGATGGTGACGATAACCTCATCAGGGGTGTCTGTGCGCGGAGTCATGTTGAAGCAGCCTGCCAGGAGCAGGAACGCGAACAACAATGGTATGGTGTTTTTCATCATTTCTCCTCGTAATATATCAATTCGGAAACCGCATAATCTCCCATTGATTTGAACATGAACTTGACTGGGATTGGCATCCCGTATGCAATCCACATCGTTTCATCATTCGGTGTTTCATACCTCTCTGTTTGGAATTCACCGGCAGGTACTTTAACTGTTTCGGTTGCGACTGGTGAGAGGCCCTCCATCTGTTCCTCGCACACGACAACTGGCATGCCAAACTGCGCCTCCTTGCAGTCCATCGGGAGCATGTACTTGCTTCCCCCAGGAACGTCGGATGGTGAGATGGAACCCCCCCCCATATTAAGGACTGCTTCGATGCATTGGCCTGTTTCGGAATCGAGCCACATCCTCCACACGGGGTCCATTGTGAGGCCCTTATGCGAACCGTTGGCTGTTATCTCTATAATGTCAATAAGACGCCCATCAACTGATTCCTGGCCTATGAAATCATATGATATCCGCATGCTTATCGTGCCTTCCGGGGATGGTGAGGAGATATCATATGCATATGACATCCTCCGTGATGAATTGAAAAGCGGCGTGCAGTTCCCTACCTCTGTAAACTCGGGTTGCCTGAAAACGCTTGTGTTCTCCGAAGTGTTCCCAATTGTAGTAAAATCCTGCCCAGTAAACTCTGGCGCTCTTTGGCTCATCTGAAGTAATATAACTCCAGTGAGAATCATTATGGCCGCTAGGACCATCTGCACAACCACGCGCTTGTTCCTCACAATGAGATTGTTCTCGTCCATCAAATCATCCTGAATAGACCTCTGCCCATCTCAGCTATGTCCGCACCGAGGAATGGGGCAAGAGAACGAACGAACGCAAAGACCACCACCAGTATGGTGAACGGATAGAAGAACCCGAATATTATCATCGAAGATGCAGGTCCTCCGAGGCTTCCTGTGCGCAGCGATGACTCTGCCTTTGCTGCTTCTATCAGGTCCACAAACGATGACGGATCCGTCGTACACAGGTTCCTCTGCACTGTTATTGGCACTGCTTGGCACCCTTCCGGAGCAGAGCCGGAACTGGCAATGATTATAATGAACATCAGGGGGTAGACAAGGTAAAGCCCTATTGCCAATGCTATGAGCAGACCGCCTGCGCCCCTTGTCCATGGGAATATGCGGAGGATTATGCCCAACGGGAGATAGACTGTGAACATCGCTGTCTCCACCCACTTCAGGAAATGAATCTGGAAGTACAGTGCGATCGCGAGCCAAGTGTAGTTGTTTGCCATATAATGCGACAGTACCATCTTCTGGTATATGGGTATGAGAATCATGCTGAGCTCTATTGGGATCTTAATCCCGAATATCTGTATTGTTATGATTATCGAGAGCGCCATCTCCCTAAGCCTGTTGTGCCTGAATTCGTCCATGTATTTGGTCTTAACGCATTCGAGCATGTTCCTGAGGAACGCGTATGACGCTATGAATGGGTCTGCGCGCACCTCTATTGATGTTGCTCCTGCTGCCCCGGGCATGAGAATGCTGCCCGCCATGAGTTCAGTCTGGTTCTGGAGGAATGCGATCCCGAATGATTCTCCGGCAACGACACTGAACAACAGGCCAATCAATACTGCTGACGCCACTGCCTGGGCAAGCTCGCTCCTGGTCCACTTATACAGGTCATGTATGCTGAATGCCTTGGATATCATGTAGAGGATTGAGAGAATCAGGAAGTGCATGAGAACTGCCATTAGGGCGAATGCCGCCCAGCTGAATGACGGGTTCCCAAGGCTCTGCGCCATGTCCGCTGCAGTGGTGTTCCATACCATGTGTTCACCTAAACCATTCTGCTCATTAAACCATTCTGCTCATGCTTGTCACGTCAACCTCCTGTCCGAGTATTCTCGAGAGGTCACGCACCGCCATAACGAACACGACGCTGTTCAGAGCGGGCAGTATGAACGCTGCAAGTGCAACCTGCCCTATGGCGGTGACGGGCTTCTGAACGAAGTATGTTGTAAGTATATCCGCTATTGCATAGAGGAAACCTACCCCTCCGGTTATAAGCCCGAAGCCAAGGCTCATGAGGTTGCCTGTGATGGCATCCATTATGCTATAGTTTATTGTGGGTACGTTAGTTGGATTGTTGCTTGGCGTTCCCATTATTGCATCATTTATGACAAGTAGGAACGGGTATATTATGAAGAGGCCGATGGCGAGAGCTATCATGGACCCCCCAAACCTTCTTGTGAATGGGAAGGAACGGCAGACTATCCCAATTGGAAGGAGGATGTTGAATGCACCTGCCTGTATGAACTTCAGGACAGTTATCTGGGCAATTGAAATGATGAGGCATATCATGATGCCGTTCATGAACAGGTTCATCAGGTTCATGATGGGTTGCAGCCCTGCAAACGGCTGGCCCACGATGCCAATGCCATATATCTGGAACCCACCCATAACTGAAAGCAGTACGGATATGAGGCTGTTCATTGTCATCAGGTCCTTGAACACGGAGATTGTATAGTTCCTAAGCCAGAGGAGGTAGTTCTCTGCAACATCGAACATGTTGCCGGATGTGGCTGCTGCGCCCATGGAACCGATCTCGAATGTGCATGCTGAGGTTACCAGCGCTATGACTAACCCAAGTATGATTGTGGTTGTGATTATTTCCCAGACCTCTGCCTTTGCCCTTGCCATCAAGCCAATGTTATCTAGGAGCGACCCTATCATATATATCAGGGATACAACGAACCAGGACATTATCAGCCCTATTGCGCTGAGAAGCTGCCAGCTGGCAAGCCAGTCTTCAGGCGATGCGCATGCATTTATTATGTCTCCCATATTCATCACAGTATTTTTATCATTGCAGAGAAATCAGCCTCTGCCCCGAATATTCTTGAGAATGCTTTAACGAACATCAGTGTCACCAACATTGACACCATGGGAAGCAGCATTGACGCTATCCCTATGACGTATATCATTGGCCCCATCGGCCCGTCCAGCGAGAACGTATCCACAAGCCTTGAAGAGCTGGCTCCGCCACTCTCGAACATGTCTTCCACCAAATCGCGTCCACTGCCCATGAACTGCGCTGCTATTGCGAGGGAGGATGAGCTGAAACTGCAGCCCCCATGGGCAAGGCAGTAATCGTAGACTATCTCCTCGGAAAGGAGGTATGTTACCGGGAGGACGAAGTAGAAGCCTATTGCTATGGCTATGAGGGTCCCTCCTGCTGAACGCGTAATCGGGAGGGCGCTTAGCGCTATCCCAACAGGAAGCACCATTCTGAACATATAGTATCTGGAGAAGCAAAGGAAGACCTCCTGCGTCTTGAGTTGCGCTATGTTTATGGCGAGCATATAAAGCCCGTAGCCAAGGGTATCTATCATCGGCTTCAGGGCGGCACCAGGGGTGAAGCTGAGCCCTATGAGCTCGAGGGGGGTTATGACCAGTGTGATTGAGGACACGAAGCCAAGTATGAAGTTGATGTTCATGAGCGCTTCGAAATATGTTGTGCTCTTCTCCCTCAGGCATTCGACATAATCTATTGAGTGCTGCTGGAGGTCTCCCCATGTTGCCATCCCCCCATAGCTGCAGAATGTGACACTCTGCCTAGTCGCAGTCGCATCTATGAGTGACTGTGTTGCGAATGCAGGGAGGAATGTATTGTTCATTATGTCATCTATGACTGCTAGTGAACCGGCAAGCACTGCTATGAATAAAAGATACATCAGGTCCTTTTTTGCAGAAGCGACTAGTTTGGGCATGCTGAAGCCCATCCCAATCGCATATATCATTCCCACGATGAAAAAGCCTATCAATAGTGCAATGAACGCAACCTGCTGCCAGCTATTCGCCCAAGCCTGTGGGCCATAAGTCATCCCTTCGCATGCCGCTGAGGCAGTGCTGAGCATAAGCATAATTGCGAGAGCCGTTCTCATAAGGGCTGTTTCTATGGCCATATGCTTTTACCTCATATGATTCTAGTCAATCCTGCAAGCTCCATATCTCCACCTATTGAAGCAGACAGTGTTTTTATGAACGCTATGGTTATGAATATGTTTAACAGCGGGATTGCGAAAGCGGGCAGCATCAAACTGGAAGTGATGTCAAGCAACCCCATCGTATCCACCGTATTGTCCGCGTTATACTTCGTGAAAAGGAAGTCCTCGAGTGCGCCTGCATCCAGGTTTGATGATTGCCATGGGAGGAGCGGGACGCTGAAATCCCCGTTCTGGATCATGTCAGAATCTATTTGGAGTGTGACTGTGCTGCTGTCCACAGTATACCAGCAGAGCACATAGAGAAGAGGCAACACTGTGTAAAGCCCTATTGCGATTGCTATCATGAGCCCTCCCAGCTTCCGCAGGAACCACACGGACCGGAGAATTATACCCACGATTAAGAACAGCGGGAATATTCCGCTCTCTATATACATGAGCATCGATTCCTGGAACTTGAGGGCAATCATCGCCTTTGCCATGAAATCAAAACATGTTCCGAGCGAATGGTATATTATGGACAAACCTGTGAACGGCATCAGTGTAACTGCAATTTGGGCAACCACGCCCATGATGTTTATGAACACCCCAACCCGGGTGCGGTCAATCCATACCAGACTCGAATAGGATTTTATGACTGACCTCGCCATAACCGCTATCCTCTCGTACGTCATGCCAAGGTATCCTCTAGCGAGATAGATGTGGCATGGGGACGGGCAGTCGATGGTATCCCCTGGATTCTTTTGCACTATGTTCCATCTGCCATCGGCCGGCCTGTATTCCGAGACATTTATTGCGTTCTGCGTGTTCTGGACGGTCCATGAGCCATCCGGATTCTTGATTAAGTCAGAAGTGATGTCTGTCACATTGGAATGCATTCCCAGAATGTATACGCTGTTCTCTTCAGCTAACGAATCAAGCAGGAACACGAAGAACAACACGTTTCCGAGAATGAATGCTGAGACGGCGAGCTGTATCATCTCGTTCTTAACGAATATCATTACTTCCTTGAAATCGAATGCATACGCAACCATGTACATGAGGCCCATTAGGAGGAACCCCATCAACACGACCAGGAATGCCATTTGTTGCCAATCTTCCCAAAGCATGAGGGTTGTCGCAGTGCTGTTCTGCATGCACACGAGTGCCCCATCAACGCAGCAATTGAAACCTGCATTCCATGCTGTGCCAACTGGACATGTGCCGGCTGCCGGCCTTCTCATTGTGCATCCTGCGAAAAGCAGGAGAAGGACTGCCAGTGCAAGCAATTTCAGTCTCATAGGTCTTCCTCATAATCCCGCGAAAGCACCTTCGCGATTGTCTGCATAAACGATATTGTTATCACCAGGTTAAGAGCTGGGAGGAACACTGCCTGCGGCAGGATCTGCCCGATCGTGTTCAGCGCCTGGCATGTGGCATACCCGAGCCCGGAAATCCCGCCTCCAAAGCCAACCATGCCTGTATCGCACCAGTCCACAAGCATCGTGTCTTGGAGGACCTCCAGCATGAGAAGATTGTTGAAAACGTATGTCAATGGGAACACTATGTAGAACGCTATTGCGGCTGCTATCAGGAATGCCCCCGCATCCCTTGTGAGTGGGAACACGCGAAGGATGAAACCTATTGGGAAGATTATTGTGAATGCTATTTCCTTTACGAACTGCAGGAGCAGTTTCTGGAACAGCAGACTGGCCGCGAAGGGGGTGACTAGTGCGGCCATTGTCTCGAAATTATAGCTCAGCGTTCCGAAACCGGCGAATGGTTGGAAGCACACCCCATAACTGCAGCTAAGGATTCCTATTGTAAAGACAGACCATTTCTGTGCCCTGAATGAGAGCTCGAAAAGGTTGTCCACAGCAGGCACCATCTTTCCCCATATCATCTGGTGCAGGTACCTGTCAGCTATATAAAATGGGTCCCCGCCGGCAAGGTTCTCTGCTACCAGGCAAGCCACACCCATGAATGAAAGTATGATTCCAACAAGGAGTATGGATGCGAGTGTGTGCCACAGCTCGCTCTTGGCCCAGAGTGACCACTCTGGCCTTCTGAATACCTGGGAAAGCATGTACACAAGGGAGATGACGAGCAACGCTATGAGTATCATGAATGACATTATTGGCAGCCAATCGAAGAATTCCGAATTCATGCTGCATCCATACATCGCCATAATCTACACACCCTCATATGAACTGTGCAAGGCCAGTTATCCTTGACTCTCCCCCCATTGCCTCTGA
This sequence comes from Microcaldota archaeon, assembly GCA_043814255.1. GTDB lineage: Archaea > Micrarchaeota > Micrarchaeia > Burarchaeales > JAKAKT01 > CAZYPB01. Next base: position 420 of record JBDRKD010000060.1, on the reverse strand, counting down.
AAGGCTCCTTATTGCAGTCACCACTATTATCAGGTTAAGCACCGGGAACATGAACGCCGCTGTGATGGGTTGCATCGCCCATGGTATCAGGTGCGCGTAATAATCGAATCCCTCTGCCGTGACTTCCGCTACGCCTACCCTCAGCACCGCAGATATGACTACAAGCATAAACGCGAATGCCTTGAAAATAGCTATTATGAAATTGATTATCCATTCGATTATTGCAAACAGCCAGCAGAACCATAGCCAATCGTACCAGTGCTTGCACCATTTGCCGAAGTTCGGGCCCATGAACAGGTCCATCCATATGCCCATATCAAAATCATCAAGCGGCAGCTTGTTGCTATGGTATTCCGTCTTGGGTATCTTGTAGACTGATGCGTATATCTGGGAGTCCAGGATGAGCGTCATTGGATAGAC
>JBDRKD010000059.1:0-9041 GCA_043814255.1 Microcaldota archaeon | reverse complement strand
AAGTTAAGGAGATAATTGAAAAACGGATGATGTAGTTGGTTTCCATGAGAACTGTAGATTTCCTTTTTGAGATAGGTATGCTTAAAGATATGCCGAGAACTGGATGGCTCACTATCGGAATAACGGAACCAGAAAGCATTGCGGAACATTCATTCAGAACAGCTGTCATTGGTATGGTATTAGCGAAATTGGAACACGCAGATGAAAAGAGAGTCCTGAAGATGTGCCTGTTTCATGATTTGGAGGAGACCCGACTTGGCGACCTACACAAGATAAATAAGATATACTTGAAGCCTAGGAAAAATGCATATGTGGACATTCTGGGGGGCCTTCCGTTCAGGAAGGAACTGACTGAATTGCTTGATGAATTCAAAGAGGGCAAAACCAACGATTCACAGGTTGCAAGAGATGCGGATAAGTTGGAGATGATACTGCAGGCAAAGGAATACCTTGATGTTGGAAATAGCTATGTCAAAGAATGGATAACGAGTGGCATGGCAAAACTCAAGACGAAGAGCGCAAAGAAACTTTCAAAACGGATAATAAATGGGGATTCCAGGCGTTGGCTCTTCGAGATAAAGAACTCTAAATCTCCTTGCTAGAGGATATGAGCAACAGTGTAATGGCGGAAGCCGTAATCAGAAGCATGCTCGGTCTTGTGGGCATTGCAATTAAACTATAGAGTTCAAATACGAGCACACCTGCGGATATTGCAAGACCCAACCAGTATGACCAGCGTCTGCCCATAAGAACTCCGTAGCCAGCAAGAACGTAGATGGATGCTTTTAGTCCCTCCAAGGAGATGTATGTCGCCTCACCTAGAACAGAATGAATTGTGCCCACACTGATGAAAACTGCCAGGATGAACTCTATGACGCGCATTGTATTATTGAAGATTATTAGGGCCCCCAAGGCAATGAGAATTGTGCCTGCTGTCGCCATCCGTTTCGTTAGAAAGGAGGTTTCCTGGATTCTGAGGGAGGACTCTGCCACTGCCTCTATGCAATCAAAACATATCTTGTGCTCCCCAGCATCTTCAAGACATATTCTGCAAAAGGGGTTTCCACAAATGGCGCAGACCCCCTCAGTCTCGACTTTTGGGTGATTCAAGCACATCATAATATCGCTTTCACTTGTTGTATTTCCTCATCGCCTGCTTCTTTTTCTTGTCATAGATTTTCCTGCTCTTTCCGCAGCTTGGGCAGTAATAGGCTGTGCTTGTGTGGAATAGTTTTATGTCATCACTTGTTTTGAAGTCTGTACTGTAAACCTGGCGTTTGTCGTATCTCACGGCTTTTTCTCTCTTGACTCTCCTGCTACATCCTGCACAAACTATGAGCTGACCACTTCCTCTTCTTTTTCCCATCTTATCCCTCCTTGTGACGGGAACCCGCCCCCTTAATACTAGATAATTTTCCAAGGGGGGTCCCATCGAGTAGATATACATTGGACTGCTTTAATTTAAACATTTTATTCTTCATTATTGGTCCCAATAGGCCAGTGGCGTTGTATAGGTTAAGCGGCGTTCCGGAAACAAGTGGATTAAAAGCTGGCATCAGGACGACTTTTGCATTGAGGTTTACGTTCTGGTATCGCTCGAGCATCGCCTTTGAAAACCCACTTATACACCAGACACTTAACCTATGCCTGCCCCCAATATTCTCTGATAGTTCAATGCATGGGTGCTGGTGAGCCATAAACACCGTCTCTTGCTCAACGACATTGGGCAATGGCCAGCTGTGTCCGTGGAAAAACCCCATCCCATCTACCACGATCCCCCCAGATGGCGCAATGAGGATATCTTCGCTTGTGATGAGACGGCTGATGTTCCCATCATGGTTCCCAGGGATTATTGTCACTGGCACGTGGCCAGCCAGACGCTCCAAGAACTCAGATGTGTCTTTCATCTCATCCTCAGCCCCAGGTATCCCGTGTTTTATGTCGCCGATAAGCAGAACCCTTGATGGGGTGTATTCCTCAACAAGTGAGACGATATCGTCTGCCATCGCGTTCGCGATAGAGCCCATCCTAACCCCCACCTTAAACATCTCCCGGTCTAGCCCTACGTGGATATCTGCCAGAACAAGGATATCCCCCGCCATAAGCGCTGGGTTATGGGGGATGAATTTAAGCATTTTAACCCTTTATACGTATCGCATATTTTCCAGGTGCCTTTGCCCCGATTTTCTTCGCTATCTCTGAGCTCTCCGGGTTGAAGATTATCGCGTAGCTTGACCATTTGTCAGTCAGTTCATTAGAGTTACACCCAGGACACACGTGACCTTCGGAGATTATCAGGTGGCAGTTCTTGCATGCTTTATCGACCATCTAACCAACTCATTTTTTCTTATCTGTCCCTGTCTTCTTATCTGTCCCTGTCTTCTTCTCTATCCAATCCAATTTCCCAAGACCTTCCGGCCTCATTGTTAGTCCTGCGCGGGTTTCTGGGATAGTGCTCTTAAGGCTGACTGTGGAAATCTTCGCCCTGACCAGGTCACCCTTCTTGAGTATCTTCTTACTCTCCTTCCCGATAAATGCAGGAACTTTCTTATCATAGGAAAGAAAATCGTTCGTTATCTGGGAAAGGTGAACAAGCCCATCCAATGGACCCATCCTCACGAACACGCCGAACTCGACTACCTCCGATACATCGCCTTCGAATACTTCATTCACCTCAGGCATGAATGAGAGAACATCAAATACTACCTTGTGGTACGATGCACCGTCGCCTGGTATGACCATCCCTTCGCTGATATCTCTCACGTTCCAGATGGAGAGGATTATTCCAAAATTCTTGTCAACCAACCGCTCATATTTCTCACGAAGAAGTTGTACGATTGTAGAGTTGAGTTCTGTTGAGAAATACTTTGGTGGTACGCGAACCGTATCGGAGATTGCTGAAATGTAGTACATTTGACATCACCTTTGTTACACATAATCTAAACGCGATTTTCCTCTTAGTGCAATAGTCTTGATTCCATTTTTCTTCAGGCGCTTCCTCAGGGCTGCGTCATTCGTGCAGGCAATTGCACCTGTCCCAGAACAATATTCCTCTATCCAATAATCCGCTTCCTTGGAAGTCCGCATTATGCGAATCCCTCTTTTCCGTATCATTGATAACGCATATCTGGCTTGCGGACCCGCGACCCCTTTTTTCTCTGAGATGCGCTCGAGCTCCAGGATGATTGAGGTCGATGTCACAAGACGAAAACTCCCTGCGACCAACCTCCCTAGCTCATCGATGGCATCAACTTTGAATCGGTATGCACTCATCAGAAAATTGGCATCCACTACCAAAGTTTGCATATGTGTGTATAGTTCTATATAACAAGTATTTTAAAGGTTCTCGAGAGCCCATTAACTAAAATCTGCGCAATACCTATCTGTCTGTCCAGACATAAGCACGGGTGAGAACTGCTCTGTTCCAGATGCCTTATCCAAGAATTCCCGAATATGCTGGATGGCGGTGTTAATCTGCTTTTTGGATTGGGATACGCTATCTGGCACAGTTGATTGGGAAGAATCCATCTCTGCGGTGATTTTCTCTATTTTCTTGAGTCCTTTCATTGTTCTACTATTAAGAATCTTAACTACTGATTTCATAATCTCGTTCTCGTTTCCTTTAAGCCCGATTCCGCTTGGAGTTCGCTCGCTCTCAAAATCAAATGTACATTTCTTCAGCATCGTTGCGATTGCCGAGACCTCGTCCCTGATTGCCTTCATCTTCTCCCCTATGGAGGTGGTGATGCTTTCGTGTTCTCTGATATTTGCGCTGCCTGTAGACAGGCTTATCGTTGATAGATGCCCATTTACATTGTGAGTGTACGAGGCGAGAATCTGCATGCCTATTTCAAACCGGTCATCCAAAAGACTTGGTTTTGAGGTCAATAGAGGACATTGTTAACAATATCATCCATTGCCCGAGCAAGAACCCCTTCAGGCCCCAGTTTGAATCCAGTGCCAACGACTCCCGTATCCCTTGGTTTGAGTTTCGTTCTCCTATAACGCATCATTGTGGCCATAAGTTAAGTATTTTAACAAAAAATGCGTATAAATGGTTCATGGGAGAAGGAACACTGCTTGACTTGAAAAAAACTGTCCACGAGAACGCTGCCCATTACTACGAAAAGGCAAAGGACCTTAGGAGAAAAGCCAAGAACGCGGTTGATGCAATGAAGAAAACCGAGAGGGAGATAGGGTCTGCTGAAATACAGAATGCTCCTGAAAGGAAGATTCGGATAAAGCGGGAGAAACACTGGTACGAGAGGTTCCATTGGTTCAAGGCCGGAGAGTTCATGGTGCTGGCTGGCAGGGACGCCAAACAGAACGAAATCCTTGTATCCAGATATTTTGAAGATAAGGATCTGTTTTTCCATGCAGACATCCATGGAGCTCCGACAACAATATTGAGGGGGGGCACCATTGCCCCAGAAGATGTTCTTAAAGGGGCAGCGCAGTTTGCCGCATCATATTCGAGTGCCTGGAAACAGGGGATGAATAATGTGGATGTCTATGCTGTCGAGAGAAACCAGGTTTCCAAGGAAGCCCAAGGCGAATATGTTGGAAAGGGGGGTTTCATCATATCCGGGAAACGGAGATGGTTCAGGAACACAGAACTTAGCCTTGTTCTTGAAATTGATGAGAAGGGACTTCTGGTTTGCGAACCGGCTGTGTTAAACGCAAAGCCAGGTTCATTGAAAATCACTCCGGGAAACACGGAGAAGGGGAAGGCTGGAAAGGATATTGCAAACGTGTTTAATATCAGCGTGGATGATGTGCTCTCTGCCCTCCCGTCTGGAAGCTTCAGTTATCGAAGGGGTTGATGTTGATGATGATTGGTCAAAAGAGCATGGAGGAGTATATCCAGGTCATGAAAATGCCTGGTCTCATCTACGTTGCCTGGGCCTTCTTAATGTTGTCCGCGTCATTCACCTCTTTTGATACATATGTGATTCTTGGCGGTCTTGCACTTCTGGTGTACCTGTTCCTTGGATGTTATGTTGGCTGGGTGGCAAATAGGAACGGATTTGGGATTAGGGAAACGCTTATTGCAGGCATGCTGTTCGGAGGGTTTATGGGCCTTCTTGATGGGGTTGCAGGAGCAGTGGTGATGATACAGAACAACCAGACTAGCGAGATTTTCTCTGTTATCATTGAGCAGGTAATGGAAGATTATTCACTGGGCCGCGAAGAGGCAATCCAAAGCATCGTTGTCTCATCCATCTTATTCAGTCCACTCTTGTGGGGATTAGTGATGTGCATCCTCTCAACCATAGGGTTCTTCATACACAGATACTTCTGGAAAACGGATAATGAGAGAGTATTGTATGAGGAACCACCTCCGAAGAAAAGAAAGAGGAGAATGAATAAAAGATTTAAGAGAAAATAATCATGAAAGAAGCAATCTTATACCGCACTGATGGAAATGTTGTCACATGCTCATTGTGCAACAGACGCTGTATTGTGCAGCGTGAAAAGCGAGGATTCTGTAGGGTTAGGGAGAACATCGAGGGGAAACTCTATTCCTTGGTGTGGGGAAAACCGTGCTCATATGCAATTGATGCTATTGAGAAGAAACCATTCTTCCATTTCTTTCCTGGGACATCTGCGTTTTCAATCGCAACGGTCGGCTGTAACTTCCGCTGCTCGCATTGCCAGAACTGGCGGATAAGCCAAAATAGGGAGATTGAGGGGGAGGAAGTTCTGCCTGAGGTTGTTGTTGAACTCGCGAAAAAAAGCAATGGCATTGCGTACACATACACTGAGCCGACCATCTTTATGGAGTACGCTTTGGATATTGCGAAACTTGCGAAGGATAAGGGGCTTTACAATGTATTCGTCACGAATGGATACATGACTCCTGAGGCTATTGGATGTATGGGGGACATCAACGCAAGCAGGATAGACCTAAAATCAATTCGCAATAGATTCTACAGGGAGGAGTGTTTGGCTGAATTGGAGCCTGTGCTTGAGTCCATAAGACTGCTGCACAAGAAAGGGCATATTGAGCTCATAAACCTCATTATACCTGGAAAGAACGATTCAGAAGAGGAATTAAGGGAACTATCCGGATGGATACGCGAACTTGGGCCTGATATTCCTCTCCATTTTACGGCGTACTACCCCGCATATAAATCCTCTGCCCCCCCAACATCTGTGAAGACACTGGAACTTGCAAGGGAGATTGCAATGGAGGAGGGATTGCACTATGTGTATGTTGGGAATGTCCCCGGACATCCTGGCGAGAATACATACTGTTACAACTGCGGAGAGATTGTCATAAGGAGGGAAGGGTTTTCGATAACTGAAAACAGGATTGAGAAAGACAAGAGATGCCCACTGTGTGGGAAGTCGATAAAGATTGTTGACTCCCTCTGATTCAGACTGCCATTATCGTCTTGAACATCGTCTTGAGCATCCACTGTGATAGGAAGAAGATGACTAAAGCAGTTGTCACGAACACAGGTGCGTATTTTAGGGCTGCATTAATCCTTCCATGGCGTATCTCTGAAAGCACAAGGGAACTGAAGAACGTTGTTGTGACAATGCATGCTACTGCAAAGTTCTGCATGTCCTCCCCTGTTATCTGGTTTTCTTCATCCTTTGTGCCTCCGACGTTGCCCATGCTCATCGCCCCTGCAGGCAGGTCGGCCTCATCGATTGATACCCTTGAGCTAATGGTATCTGAGAGCTGAGTATAATAAACGGACGTTGCGAAGAGGAGCGGAGACGCGATGACACAGCTGAATATGATGAATATCGTGTACATGAGAGTTATGTTCATAAGCTCGCGCTTTAGTGAGCTTGTGTTACGAAGGTCCTGTCCAACTTCATAAAGCAGGGATGCCATCTGGCCTCCCAAGCTGTTCCCCTCCACAAGAAGTCTCACTGCGCGCCTGAGAGACGTTGAACGGATTCTCATAGACATTTCTGTAAGAGCCTGATTAAGCGACAAACCGCCGAACGTCTTCGCGCTCATGCGACGGATCTCCTCCTCCAGAGGCCCGAATTCAGGTTTTGCGGATGCCATGACTGCGTTCTCAGTAGTCATTCCCGCCCGGATATTCGCAGATATCATGAACAATGCGTCTGGGAGCACCTCCTCTATTTTCTTAGCCCTGTTATCAGCAGTTATATACAGGAACATGAAGAACAGACCCTCTACGATAGCTATCGATAAGGGAAACACTGCCAGGCCTATTAGCGTACTCCCCAAGAGACTGGCCGCTATGAAGAACATCGAAATCCCTGCCAACGTCGAAATGAGGATTGACGCCCCAAGGTATTGACGTACATGCATGTCAAAATCGGCCTCTATTAGGAGTTGGTTGCATACCGCCACTAGAGACTTTGGAAACGCGAACGAAAGGATTATGAATAGTTTCTTAAACATCTTATTCCACCTGCGGCCTCCTTGATTTGACAAAATTTATGAAAAATATCTGGAACAGCATCAGGAATATTATGACTCCTGGGAGGACTATATTCTTTGGCAGACTTATATTCAAGAATGACAGAATTATTGCAGCTATGGTTATTCCCAGAGAGGGCATAACAACAGCAAGCATCATGTACATCATGGTCCATGGGTTCAACTCCTGCCCATAGCGCCGTATGTCATCCATCTTCTCTTTTGTGAGCTCCTCTATCATGTCGGTAAGGCTGATTGCAATATCGGAACCAACTGTGAGTGAATTGGAGATATGCCAAAGCACTCGCCTGAACTTGAACGAAAGATTGCGTCTGCTGGCATCATTGAGGGCCTCAGTTTCTGAAACACCAACATTTATGTGCTCCACGATGCGCTTGAATTCTGCGGATACTTCGCCATACCCCTCAGTTACACTGCCCATGGCCTGAAAGAGTGTTACACCAGACCTAATCTCTATGAGAAGCTGACGGAGAGCAGGTATGAGGTTGTTCTCAAGTGAACGCACCCGCTTTGTGGCCATAACCTTTGGCATCATCAGCACAGAGAAGAAACTGGCCCCAGCCACGATTATAACTGCACCAAACGTGAACAACAGTATGTCCTCCCCTGCAGCAAGACCTATGATTGTAAAGATTGTGCCAAGCACAACCATGTTGCTGACTGCCACTATGAATGCCACTGCCCCATACTCTTTTGGACTAAGTTTGATGTCCGCCTGGAGGAGATTCATCTTCAGACCTGGGAACATCCTGCTTATCAAATTCCCTACACCTATCATCTTCTTCGCTAGGGATATAACGAGGGGAGCCGGCAGAACACTGAAGGGTATCCTTATCATGGTCATCTATCCTTTTTCTCCCTCTTTATAAGGGAGCTGAGCCTATTAAGCTGATCCTTCCATTCATCCATATCAAGTTTTGAAAGCTCATCAACGTCACCGTCTTTTGTTTGTTTTCCTTTAGATGGGTTTTTGCCTTTCAACACCGCAGCATCGATAACCGTTGTCTCTATTTTCTTTGATGCGCCATATTTTTTAAGCACATCGCCTGCTTTCTTTTTCCCACCGATCATTTCTAATACTTTCTCTCTGTCCCGATAATAGAGAGCAATGATCCTTCCAACCTCCTCTATGGCAAATATTGAGTTCTTCACCATATAGTCCAGAATCATTGCTTTCTCTCGTATGTCCGCCTCAATCTGCTTCTCGTCCATGCCGCTGTATGCTTTAATCTCCTCCGTGATTCTTTCATACTCACCTATTTTCTCTAGATAGTCTTTCTTTGCATTCCACTTGAAAACAATATTCACATCTGTTTTTCCGAGCCCTTTCCGAACTAGCTCCGCAACTTCGAAGGTTCTTCTTTGGCCTGTCCTCCTCTGCCTGTATTGAACCAAGATTATGTGAACTGCCTCCAATGTGCTCTCTGGGAGGTTTATGGGCGGAGTAATCATCCTGCCTTTCACCTGATTTGCGCTGTCCGCATGCAGTGTGGCATATACTGAGTGCCCTGTATGCATGGCCTCAAAGAGCACTTCGGCCTCCTTCTGTCTCCTAACCTCCCCGACAACTATGCGGTCTGGCCTCATACGGAGGGAGTTAACCATAAGG
>JBDRKD010000058.1:0-3011 GCA_043814255.1 Microcaldota archaeon | reverse complement strand
AGGAAGTGTGGGGATATCCTGTTATCGAGACCCATGCCTTCCGCAACATCATAAACATCGATTCCGAGAAGCTTGCAGATGTTTCCGAGTTCATTTATGAAAGAAACCTTGGTTGCCAGGAATGAATTGCTTGCGTACTTTATCATCTCGGCTGTCCTCAAGTCGGTTCTGATGATTCTCGCGTTCAATGGTTTGTAAATGGAGGATATCTTCGCTATGTCCCCATCCCTCTCCCCACCTACGACAACCCTGTCCGGCTTCATGAAATCATCAACTGCGTTTCCCTCTCTGAGAAATTCAGGGTTCATGCATACGCCAAACCCGTCCCCGTTCTTCTTCCCGCTTTCCTTCTCTATGATTGGGATTATGGATTCGCTCGTGCCCGGGGGGACCGTGCTCTTCACGACAATTATGTGCTTCCCTTCCCTCCGCTCAAGGACTTTTCCAATCTCCGCAGCGGCCGCGTGGATGTGGGTCAAATCGCTTTCGCCAGTATCCTTTGGTGGCGTGCCGACACAGATGAATGTCACTTCGGAAGCAGAGACGGCCTTGGATAGTTCTGTTGTTGCCACGAGCCTCTTCTTTTCGATATTGCTCCGTATCATCTCTGGGAGCTTGGGTTCATAGAATGGGCTCTCGCCACTGTTAACGGAATCAACCTTATCCTGAACCACATCGACGCACATTACGCTGTTCCCAAGCTGGGCCAGGCATGTCCCTGTGATCAGCCCCACATAACCTGTTCCGATAACACATATGTTCATGCTTTTCCACCCTCTCTCACCAACTCTGCCGCGCGGTGGAGGGATTCTATTGTGCCTGCATCTGTCCATCCGCCCTTCACTACCTCATAGCCCATCTCCGCGCGCTGTATGTAAGCGTTGTTCACGTCAGTGATCTCCAGCTCGCCCCTCTTGGACGGCCTGAGGTCCTTGATTATTTTGAAAACGGAGTGATCGTACAGGTAAAGTCCTGTCACGCAGTATCTGCTTTTTGGGTTCTTTGGCTTCTCCTCTATCGACAGCACCTTGCCCCCCTCAAGTTCCGGAACGCCAAAACGCTCTGGATGCTCGACCTCCTTAAGGAATACCTTTGCCTTGAACGTATCATCTTCAAACCTTCGGATGCTTTCGGAAACGCTGTCCGGGAATATATTATCCCCGAGGATTATTGCGAATTTGTCATCCACGTTTATGAAATTCTCTGCAAGTCCAAGCGCCTGGGCAATCCCACCTGCTTCGTCCTGGATGCGGTATGAGAATTTCGCCTTGAACTCCCTGCCGCTTCCAAGGAGCTTCATGAAATCCCCTGCTCCTTCGGGTCCGGTGACTATCAGTATCTCCTCTATCCCCGCCTTGAGCAGAACCTCTATCGGAAAACATATCATCGGTTTGTTGTACACTGGAAGAAGATGCTTGTTTGTAACCTTTGTGAGCGGCATGAGTCGTGTGCCTGTTCCACCCGCCAGTATTACTCCTTTCAATTAATCACCACCTGTTGAAGCGCTGTCCCCCCAACGAACGTGATATTCCATTCACCATTCACTTTTAATACTTTTTAGGTCCATGCAATGAACAGGGAGATGGTGATTATATGAAAAGTGATAAATGGGATAAGGAAGTACTCAGACCCATAATAAAGAACAGCGCGGGGGGGAGCAAGTTAGCCAAGTGGATGGTAAACACAATCCTGTTTGCAGCAGTGATTGTAATTCTGCTCTCTGTTTTTCAGGGGGCGTTTATAGCTTCCATACCTGCGGGGCATGTCGGCGTCATGTACGACTCGTTTGCCGGGGGAGTGCAGGCTGCTGAATGGCCAGAGGGGCTCCACATCAAGATGCCGTGGCAGAGCATTACGATGTACAGCATAAGGACCCAGGATTATACAATGAGCATTGTGCAGGGCGAGGGAGATGTTGAGAATGCTGACTCCATAGATGCGTTGACAAAGGAGGGGCTCACCGTGAAGCTAGACATGACCGTTCTGTATAAGGTGGTGCCGGACAAAGCGAGCGATATACACCAGACCATAGGGATCGAATACAGGACTGTGGTCATACGGCCGACGATAAGGACTGCTATTCGGGACGTGGCCGCAAAATATGATGCAAAGGATATCTATAGCTCAAACAGGCAGGCAATCGCAAACGAGATTAATGGTAGGCTAAAGGCAGAGTTTAATGAGAAGGGCATCATACTCGAAACAGTACTCCTGAGAAACGTCATATTGCCCCAAAAGGTTGCCAGTGCAATAGAGGAGAAGCTGGAGGCTGAGCAGCAGGCGCAGAGGATGGTATTCATTCTTGATAAGGAGACGCAGGAGGCCGAGAGGAAGAAGATAGAGGCAGGAGGGATTGCCGCTGCCCAGAAGATAATAGACAGCACGTTGACAACACAGTACTTAACCAGGTATTGGATAGAGAACCTTGACAAGCACCAGGACGTCATATACGTGCCTGTCGGCGAGAACGGGATGCCGATATTCAAGAAAGTGGAAGACTCGGTTGATGTGAAATAGGGATACACTCAGTGGGGGTTTTCTCCACCCACTGTTTTCTCTTTTTTATCCGAGGCGCAAACACCAGTAATGCCTACTTCTTCTTTTTCTGTTTCAGGTGCTCTAGGAACCTCTTGTACTCTTTCTCGCCATCGAATTCTATTGGCCCCCCAAAATGACCGCAGTTCTTGCATCTGGCTACTCCTGCAAGAGGACCCACCCCTATCCTTGTGAGAATCGCATCCCCGTTTCCGGGAGTGAAATCAAGTTTTACGCTTCCGCAGCTCACGCATGCCCGTACTCGCATGGATTGATTGGGGTTTCCTTAAATAATAATGTACGCTTGGGGGCATGATCAGCTTGTTTGGTAAATTTATTTTTGCGCAATAGTAAGAGTATTGATTAAAAACATGAATTTTGTTTCTTTTATTATTTGAAACCCCGCATCCATCAACAATTGTTTGACTTCTTTTTGAGCCATACCATAAACTTCACCAGTTACCATGCCTCGTTCT
>JBDRKD010000057.1:0-17186 GCA_043814255.1 Microcaldota archaeon | reverse complement strand
AGAACGAGGCATGGTAACTGGTGAAGTTTATGGTATGGCTCAAAAAGAAGTCAAACAATTGTTGATGGATGCGGGGTTTCAAATAATAAAAGAAACAAAATTCATGTTTTTAATCAATACTCTTACTATTGCGCAAAAATAGATTTGCCCAAGGCCTTTCTTGTTTTGCCAAGATTTCCTTCTCTAAAAGAGTCTGGTGCCCCCTGGATAATTCTAATTGAGCAAGTATCTAGGTCGATTTGGGTCCAGTTGGGTGGAAAACACTAGCACTGTTGGTTGACTTTATACTGCCTCGTGTTGTATGGATTGGTTGGGGTTATCGTAGCCCGGGAAAACATACCCTCAAGAATATCAAGGACAAACGTTTTTATAGATTTGAGAGTTAAATAGGAGGGGATGTGGTGACTATGACATCGTCCGAGTTTTCAGGATTCTATAAACTCAGTGTGGAGGAGCGAAGGAAGCGAATCCGCGAGTTCTCTGGGCTTAGTGAGGAAGATATGGCCCTGCTCGAGGAGAGCAATTCGTTTGCCAGTGGAAACATAGCAAAGATGGTTGAGAATTCCATAGGGACCATCCCCATACCGCTCGGTGTGGCGGTGAATTTTAAGATTAACGGTACTGACTACATCATACCAATGGCAATAGAGGAACCGTCTGTCATCGCTGCTGCATCCAATGCCGCAAAAATTATTGGGGAATGCGGTGGATTCACAACACACTCAACAGAGCCTGTGATGATTGGACAGATTCAGTTACTTGATGTAGAGAAGCCGGAGGCTGCGGTAAACGAGATTATAAAGAACAAAAATGAGTTCATTGAGATTGCGAACAAACAGGACGAAATCCTCATTAATCGTGGCGGTGGTATCAGGGACATTGAGGCCCGGGTTCTTGAGACGGAAAGTGGGAAGATGGTGATAATCCATCTCCTCGTAGATGTTAGGGATGCCATGGGCGCAAATGTCATAAACACTATGGCTGAGGCCATTTCTCCGAAAATAGAGGAACTCACTGGCGGGAAAACGTGCCTTAAGATTATATCAAATCTGGCGACTCGGCGGCTTGCGAGGGCAAATGTAGTCCTAAAACAGGATGTTGTTGGGGAAGAGGTTATTGATGGGATTATCTGTGCATATTCCTTTGCTGTTGCAGATAACTACAGATGCGCAACGCATAATAAGGGGATAATGAATGGCATTGATGCCGTGGTTATCGCGACTGGGAACGACTGGCGAGCTGTTGAGGCTGGAGCGCACTCGTATGCGGCAATGGGGGGGAGAGGGTATGGGCCCCTTACAACATGGAAGAAGGACGATAAGGGGAATCTTGTTGGCTCCATCGAGCTTCCGATGGCCGTTGGCATTGTTGGGGGGGCCATAAGAAGCCACCCGATGGCAAAATTGGCGATTAAGATATTGGGTGTGAAATCTGCAAGGGAACTCGCGGAGATCTTAGCTGCTGTTGGTCTGGCCCAGAATTTCGCTGCTCTTAGGGCACTCTCGACTGTAGGGATACAGAAGGGGCACATGAAACTCCATGCACGGAATATCGCAATATTGGCCGGGGCACATGATGATGAAGTTGACCCTGTTCTTAAGAGACTTAAGATGGAAGACAGGATAACTGTCGATAAAGCAAGGGAGATATTAAAGACCGTGAGGGGAAATCGGTGACTGTTCGCAGGGAGGGCTTGGTGCTTGCATTTGTATTGTTGTTCTCGGCCACATTGTTCCTATTCGTTCCAAGGGATACCCCGCATGTTGTCTCATACAAGTACGCGCTTGGAACAAAGAACGTGATTGTGGCAGGTGGAGGAGACGAACCCTTCTATGAATTCAGCGGAGTTGTGTATAGGCTTGTTTGGGGAGAAGGATTCGACCAGGCAAATTTTGAAACACTTGTTATGTACCTTCCCGTCCTGTTCGGTCTTGTTTGTGTGGTTGCGATATTTGTCTCCATACGAACCAGGCTTGGTTTGGATATGGCACTGTTGGGTACTGTGTTTTTGTGTTGTTCTCCTGCGTTTCTGGTGAATACACTCGTTGGGGTTTATACTCCTGAGATGCTTGGGTTGGCCACGTTCTCCCTATCGCTTATGTTGTTCCTTTTGGCGGATGTCATTAAGCCCCGTTGGATTGGATATGTGCTTGCGTCACTGTCTGGACTTGCTCTTGGCATAAACCTCCTAGAAACAGAAGTGGGAATCCTCCTAGCTGCAGGAATGGGTTCGTCTGCGTTGGTCCAGTTGGTATATTACATAAAGGAAGGCAAATACAAGCAATATGCTGTAAGGTTTGCCTTATTGTTGCTTTTCACTGCCCCGTTTTTGCAGTATGCAAAGTTCTCTGATGTTGAAAGATATATGGATGTTGGGGGGGCCATACACAATTATGTTCTTATCCTGCCTTTGGTTGGCATCTTTTCCATAGTCGCTATCCGGGACCTTATACACGACACCAAAAAGTACGAGTTGTTTGTATTGGCCATTACTGTTGCCTCTGTTGGCATCGCGGTGTTTGATCCAGTTGCCGCAGCCCCTGGGATGACGCTTGGAGCGATATTTGGACTCGTTGCTATCGGGAAACATGCAGATGAGAGATTTGTTGTTCTCGTGTTCGTTTGTCTTGTGAGCGCAGCGGCCTTTTTCCTGGTGATAGAGAACCATGTACAACAGGTTGAACGGGCCTTTGTGTTATCATTGGTGGCTGGTATGATGCTCGGTGGACTGTTCATTCTGTATGATAACGCAGTAATGAGAAAAAAAGCTGTTTTCGCCGGTGTCACACTCATCGTTGCAATTTCCCTTGTTAATGGTGTTCTTGCGGCCCAGAGACAGTATGCTGGCATTAGTGTACAATGGGGAGAAGCACTTGCGTGGGCTAAACAGGAACTTCCGGACGATGCGGTTCTGGGGGTGATTGGACCCGATGGCCTTGTCGAATATGTTGCCGAACGAGATGGATGTAATTGCAACGATGTTATTGCGAGGTATCTGCTTGGTGGGGGGGGAACTGAGAGTCTGAAGACTGCTGGAGTAACACATATTCTGGTTGACGAAGGGTATTTCAATGACCTCGGGCGGATTTCATCAATAGGTAACGTAACGAGACTTCCCATGGAGACATATCTCTTTATCGGTTATTTTCAAGAAAACCAGAACTTCTATGCATACCTAACTTCGGGTGACGGAGGCTCAATGAGTATCCCGGTTGATGCCAGTGGTACCCCAAGTGGTGAGGATGTCCTGGTCGCTGGGGTCGGGCGTGTGCCCTATGGAAGAGTGAGACTCTTTGATTCGGGGAGTGGTCCCATTGGCCCAGGTTCAAGGGCGGTCTTGCCTCTTCAGGGCGGACGTATAAACTTGTTCGATATTTATTTTGAGAGCCCTGTTGGACTCGAGCTTATTTATCCAGAACATCCTGGTGCTGTCAGGATATACAAACTTTCTTAGGTGAGATATCTGATGGAAAACGCCCATTTTGGGGCCTTGCTTGTATTCGGAGCCGCACTGGTTTCTACATACTGGGTTATGCCGCACATCATACGTAAACTATCTCATGCAAACATTGTTGGGAGGGACGTAAACAAGAAAGAGAGACCGAAGGTCCCGGAGATGGGTGGGCTTGGGATTGTAGTTGGATTCATTTCTGGAATCCTTATTGCCGTTGGGTTGTATACTTTCTTTGGCCTTGGGGTGGATCTCACAAGGGTGCTTATCGGTATGGTGACTGTTCTCATAATGGCGTTTATTGGGATTTTTGATGACTTGTTTGATATGGGTCAGCGCGTGAAGGCCGTTTTGCCTGTCTTGGCTGCGCTTCCTTTGATTGCGATCCAAGCGGGGGATACGGTTATGTTTGTTCCTCTCCTAGGACCGATTGATTTTGGGATTTTATATCTAATCATACTTGTGCCCTTGGGGGTTACCGTGTCCTCTAACTTAACGAATATGCTTGCCGGATTCAATGGGCTCGAATCAGGCCTCGGTATATTGATGACTGGGACTATCGCCATCATTGCACTTACACAGATAGGGATTTATGACTACTCGTTAGATGCGCTTGTCATATCCTCGGCCATGTGTGGGGCGCTTGTTGGATTCACTCGATTCAACTGGTTTCCTGCAAGGGTCTTTCCAGGTGATGTCGGAACGCTTATTATTGGTGCTGCCCTGTCTTCTGCTGTGATAATGGGGAATATGGAATCTGCTGGAGCGATCCTTGTGATCCCATATGTAATTGATTTCTTCATGAAAATGAAGCATGGGTTCCCAAAGACGTTCGGAATTGTTGGTGCAACCGGCCGGCTCTGTTGTCCAAAAACTGGACCGATGGGGCTTGGACAGTACATAATGAAAAAAACTGGTGGGGTTTCTGAGGTAAATCTCGTTATGGCAATCCTCTCAATCGAACTCCTGCTCTCGCTTGTTGTGATATCGTTGTTTGGGGTATTCTAGGTTGGATTACTTATCTTTGTGTTGGGATGCCAAATCGAATATGCTCAATGTTTGGTCAAGTCGCTCATAGTCGTGGATTCTCCCGATGTCGATCCAATATTCTTCAATGATATAGGATGCAATTTTCTTCTTTTTATCAAGTAGCTTCGGGAACACGTCCTTCGCAAAATCATCGTTTGGGGATATGTAATCGAATATCTCTGGCTCGAATATGTAGACTCCAGTGTTTACGTAATTCTTGAGTATTGGCTTTTCCTTGAACCCTGTGATGAAACCATCATCCCCTATTTCCGCAACACCGTATTCGATCGGAATGCCCTGCTGCTTCAGCCCAATTGTTGCTATGGCGCCGGTCTTCTTGTGGTGTTTTACCATCTTCTTGATGTCTATCAGTGTCAAATGATCCCCCATCACCACGACAAACGTTGAGTCTATGTCCTTCTTGTTTGGGAGTATCGAACCTGCCGTATTCATCCGGTGGTCTTCTTCAGAATAGGTAATGTTGACCCCGAATTTCTTTCCATCGCCGAAGTAGCCTATGATCTGATCCTTCAGGTATCCGACGGTGAGTATGAGGTCCGTTATACCTGAGGAAAAAAGATTCCCTATTACGAACTGGAGAATTGGGCGCTTTCCCAACGTAAGCATTGGTTTTGGAATCGTGTATGTGTGCGGCCTTAATCTTGTTCCCTTTCCGCCACAGAGGACAAATGCCTTCATAATATTCACCTCAACTGTCTGAGACCTCAATCCATCTTCCACTGAATATATATCCATTCAGCGTTCGTGTTTTCGAGAGTTTGTCAAATACATCTGTTTCTAGCATTCCTCTCTTTGGGATATAATCGAATATCTCTGGCTCGAATATATACACGCCTGCATTGATTATGTTGCTTAGCGCTTTTCCTTTTACTGGTTTTTGGACAAAGTTTGTTATCCGGCGCCCCTCTAGGTTTGCAACACCATATTTATGCGGGTTCTTGACTTCCTTGAGTGCTATTGTCGCTATTGCCTTTGACTGCCGATGATCGTTAATCATGTCCACAAGGTTGAAGTCACATAACACATCCGCATATATGGCGATGAATGTTGACCTGAATCTGCTCTTGGCCAGATAGAGTGGACCGGCTGTGCCCAATGGCTCGTCCTCCCGCATATAATCTATGGACACCCCAAAATCCTTTCCGTCTCTGAAATACCCCTCTATTTCCTCCCTCATGTAGCCAACGGATATTGTGATGTTGGTTATGTCAAATTTCTTCAGCCATTCTATTATGTGTTGCAGTATTGGCTTGTCCTCGAAACGAATCATCGGGCGGGTTGTCGAGTATGAATCGCTCTTTTGTTCTCCACCTGCAAGGATTATTGCATGCTTGACCTCATCTTCGCCAAGGGCCTTTCGTATTAGGATCTCGAGTGCGTGGGATCGGCTTTTTATCGTTATGCCATTTACTGTTGAGTCGACCTTTTTCAGGATTGATGAATCGATACTAAATGCTATCTTTTCTTTCATGTTCCCACAATGAAAGTTCTCCGAGAATCTTTAAATATGTTCTGTGTTTCGCTGGAGTGGGTCGGTAAGGAGTAGGGAAATTGGCTATTTGATGAATGCCCGGACCTTCTGCTCGTAATGTTCCATTAGTGCCCTCGCTTTTTCTGGGGTCTTCGCTTCGGCGAATATACGCACCAGATTCTCTGTTCCCGAAGGTCGCAGTATACACCAACCATCTGTGGCGTTAAACCGGACGCCGTCAACTTTCAATGCTTCCACCCCCTCTTCGGGTGGAACGCCCTTCATCTTCTCTATCGCTGTTATCTTCTGGTCAGCAGAGCAGTATATCTTTGTCTTTGAATTATAATATGTTGGAAGGTCATCGATGAATTGTGATAGGGGTTTCTCCATGCATACTGCCTCGAGAATCTTTGCAGCGGTTATGAATCCATCTTTGCCTGGGTGGATGTCCGGCCAGATTACGCCTCCCGCCTCTTCTCCGCCGCTTACTGCCTTATTCGCCATAAGCTGCTCTGCGAGATACGGGCCGCCGACTTTTGTGTAGATGACCTCCCCCCCGTGTCTTTCTGTTATGTCCTTAATCATGTCTGTAGTTGCCACAGTTGTAACTACTTTCGGGTTCTTCAGTTTTGTTTCACGGAGGGCGATATCGACTGAGATGGCATAGCTCTTGTCCCCTATTATGTACCCTCCCTTCTCATCTATAAAGATTACGCGGTCGCAGTCCCCATCCCAAGCGATGCCCATCACTGCGCCGGTTGATTTCACGCAGGATATTAGGTCTGAGAGATTTTCCTTTGTGGGCTCTGAATTATGCCCTGGGAAGAAACCGTCGGGCTGTGCATTAAGCGTGAGTATCCTGCACCCTAGTTTTCTGAAGAGCTTTGGCGCGAAGAAGGATGCCGTTCCGTTGGCACAATCGAGCATAAGAAGGGGGTTTCTTTTCTTTATGGATGGAATGTCCACATAATCGGATATTGCTGAGATGTGCTCATCTATTGAGGATTGGTAGATTGTGACTTTGCCTAGCTTGTTCCAATCTGCCCTTGGGGCATTGGTATCCTCGAATATCTTCTCTATCTCTTCTCCTCTCTCCCATGAAACCGCCACCGAATCCCCATCCACGAACTTCAACGCGTTCCATTCTGGTGGGTTGTGTGATGCGGTTATCGTTATTGCCCCGCTCGCTCCGAGTCTCTTGACCATGAATTCAACTGTTGGGGCTGGAGCTATGCCGAGGTCAATCACTTCGCAGCCAGCTGAAATCAGCCCGGATATGGCAGAATGCTTGAGCATTGGTCCGGATATGCGCGTATCGCGAGCCAAAAGAATCTTTCCTCTTTTTGACCAGATGCCAAACGCGAAGGACATCCTTGAGATAAACTCAGGGGTTAATACATCTAGTCTCGCTCGAATCCCGTTTGTCCCAAAATATTTTGCCATTATATCACATTAATTCGGTGTAGAGGTCAATTGTCTTTACAGATGCTGCCTCCCATGAATAGGCAACCTGGAGCCTCTTCCTTGCAAGTGAACAAAGCTTCTCGTACCTCCCTCTGTCCTGGGTTATATCGAAGAGCTTCTCCGCAAGCCCTATATGATCATCCACTTCGAATAACATCCTTTGTGCTTCTTCTTTATAAATCTCTTCGAAGAGTTCCTTAGCTGCTCCGACAGGCGTCGATAGCATCGGGCGTTCTGAGGAGATTGTTTCCAATAGCACTAGGCTCAATCCCTCATATTTGCTTGGCAGGACAACGGTTAGTGCACTGGAATACACCTGTGCCATATCATCTGGTTTGACTTCCTCAAAACAAACATCCACCCCAAGTTCTTTGGAAATGGCCTCCAATGAACCGCGTATTCCTTCATCGTGTCCGATTATACGGAGCCTTGCCTGTGGAACCCTGTTTCTTAGGATTGCGAATGCACGGATTAGCGTGTCTATGCCCTTGTATGCGTCGAAGCGCCCTATGTATAAGATGTCTGTTGCCTCCAGCTTTGAGATTCCCTTCTTTGATTTGAATTTCACCAAATCCACGCCGTTTGGTATCGTGCATATCTTTTTTCTGTCGGTTTCCCTTGCTATGTCCTCTATTGTGGCCCGGGTTACGGTTATGACCTTACGTGAGAGGAATAGGAATATTCGCGCGATTGTGTTTGTGTAGAACCACTTCATAATGGCGGATGTTCCCCTGAGTTTTGGGTATCCGTGAAGGGTGAATATGAATGGCTTTCGTTTTAACCAGGCCGCGATGGCCGTGTAGAATGGTTGAATTGAGCCATAACCGTGTGAGTGGTAGATATCCCCATCGGTAAGGAGAAGCCTGAAGAAAAGGAATGGGATGATTCGGACCGATGAGAACCATGGGATGCGGAGCGACCAATACCTGAAAACCCTGATGCCGTCTATGACCTCAAAATTCGGCGACCTGCCGTCACTTGAAGTGATTACGGTTACTTCGTGCCCGTTCTTTACCATTTCCTTGGAGAGGTTGGACACGTGGGCTTCGATGCCTCCGATTTCTGGTGGGAAGGAGTGAACTACTTGTATGACTTTCAAGGGCATCTACCTATTTTGGAGGGTAAACCTCTATGCCCCGGGGGGTGATGGACATTGGGCTTTTTGCAAACCTGTGCTTGCATCCCCTGTTCTTTATTATCCTGATTGTTCTGTTCGTGTTTGAGGATGGATCTATGTCGAGATATATGACTGTATCGAAGATGAATTCTGCTATCTGGAACCGGGTTATCTTACCAGGGGTGGATTCGGATGTTGCTATGAATGTGCAGTCTTGGTTAATGACCTCTTCGATGAGCCTCCGGATGTAAAGCATGCGCTCGTAATCGTGTTTGAACATCAGTTCATATGTTGTGAGGGAATCTATGACGACCCGCTTGGCTTTCAGTGCCCTTATGATTTCTATGACCAATATGCTCTCCTGTGATGCAAACTGCTGTATCTCCAGGGCTCCGACCTTTTGTATGTGGATGAGGTTTTCATTTTCAAGTGGACCTAGGTCCAAGCCAAATGAATCGATGTTGGCCAGTAGTTTTTCCTTCTCTTCATCGAATGATATGAATGCCCCGGGTTCATCTAGGTTCTTTGCCCCGTGGTGGAGAAGTTGGAACGCCAGCGTTGTTTTTCCGGCTCCTGGAGGGCCGCATAACAGGATTGAGTGATTTTTAACCATGCCACCACCGAGGGCCTCATCAAGTCCGACTATGCCTGTCGATATTAGGCTCTTTTTCATCCCATCTGTTTTTTTTGTAGGCATATGATCACTCCACTATCTGATTGATTGTGGCTCCCTTTCGAATGAGACTAAGCACACGTTCTGGGTTTAGGTAATAATGTGATATGACAGAACCCAGTTTGTTTATGTTGTTGACTGAGTTCTTTACCATCCAATTCAACACTATCCTCTTTTCCCCGAGATCCCTCTCAATCTCTTTTTCAGAAAATCCTGCATTCTCCTGGAGCTCGTTAAACACGCGAACACTTTGGTTTACCATCTCAAAATCATCACTCCTGGATTCCCACCTGTATACCATATTGAGTTCAATCCCAAGTGATGTAAGGGATGGGGTTAGTTCAACTATCTGAGACGTCCTTCGTCTGTTCATCCTCCTGTCCCTGAATTGGGTTATGAGTAGGTGCATTCCACGCATTTCGACCGATGGTATCGAGATTGGCGGTTCCGTAAATCTCCTGAGGGCACCACCCGCGTTGTCTGCGTGGAATGTCCCATAACATGAGTGGCCCGTGTGGATTGCCTCAAACATGACCGCTGCCTGCTTCTGTGTCCTGACCTCGCCGATTACCATTCTATCTGGCCTCATTCTTAGGGAGTTTACCATTAAGTCAAGCATCGTTACCTCGCCCTTTCCCTCTGGGTTTGGGAGTCTGCTCACCAATGGAATCCAATGTGCGAATATCGGGAGGTTGAGTTCCTTTGTGTCCTCTATGGATATTGTACGGTGATTTGGAGGTACAAAACACAGGAGTGCGTTAAGCAAGCTCGTTTTTCCAGATGCCGTTCCACCAATCACAAGAAAATTCATCTCATACTGGATTGCAAGCCATATGAATGCGGCCATGTCGACACTAATGTTCCCGACTGTCATCATATCTGTAATTGTCCAGGGGATTCTGGCGAACCTTCGTATTGTGAGCGTGTTTCCAGTTGGGCTGACTACGCTGAGGGTCGCATTCACGCGGTCGCCTGTCAGGAGGTGCGCATCCAAAAGTGGTGATAGGTTGGATATCTGTCTCCCGACTCTTCTTGAGATTGCTTCGCACATTTCCCTTATCTTTTTCTCTGTTGGGATTACGAGGTTTGTCTTGAGCCACCCGAATTTCTTGTGATATACGCGGATTGGTGCATCGGCATTGTTTATTGCAATGTCCTCTATCCAATTATCGGCCATTAAGATGTCTATGTCCCCGAGCCCAAGCATGTTTATGACGAGCATGTCTGCAAGGAAGGTCTTGTCATCAAGGGCTATTCCGGGAAATGCCTGGGATATCATTGTTTTTGCGCCATCGGTGAATTTCTCCTCTACCTCCTTGTATAGTTTTGGATCTATGAGCTCCTCTGTCTTCATCTCGGGCATGCGTGAAAGCTCCAGTTTGATTGAATCCAGTATCGCCGCCGTTGCTGCAGCTATCTCGGGCCTGTGCATTAGATAGATCGGCGAGAACTCATGCCTGACGCGGACAATTTCAATAAAGGCAGGTATGTCTTTCAGTGAAAGATCGTAAGAATCCAAGACTTCGGTGATTATCCTTCTCTTGCCCATGGTCCTCGGGGTCAGGGGTATGTGTTGGACTGATAATTTTGGTGCGTCCAATGGATTTGTGGGGCGCTCCAGGGCCGCAATTCCATGTGAAACGAGAATCCCGGCCCATCTCTCAACATGCTCTTGTGTAACTTTTTTAGAGTGTTTGTTTTGTATATCCTCTAGGGTTATGCTTCCTCCTCTCTTGGAAAGGCCCTCCAGCACATTGTCAACGACTGTTTTGATAATCCTTCTGACGTTGTCCGGTGGCTCCTTCTTTATTGTAAGGCCCATGTTCCCACAGATTAGAATTGACAATGTTTTTATTTAAGCTTACTGTTGGTGATTCCATAAAGTTATTCAAAATTGCATGATTTGTGCATGGACGAATGCGCATTTGTGCCCCGGTTTTCACAAAGCGAAAAGGGCGCCCTCAACTTCGCTCGAAGCTTGTCGCGTAAATTGCGCCGCCAATGAAGTGTAAACATTCGAATGTGAAGTCGTCTTTGGGGGCGACCAGGTCGCCTCGAGCGCGCCCGATAGATTAGGGC
Source organism: Microcaldota archaeon (assembly GCA_043814255.1). Lineage (GTDB taxonomy): Archaea > Micrarchaeota > Micrarchaeia > Burarchaeales > JAKAKT01 > CAZYPB01. The sequence continues at coordinate 5,881 of JBDRKD010000057.1, read as the reverse complement.
AGACTCGGATGATTCGTTTTGCCAGGGGCAAAAACCGGAGCCGTTGTGTGTCATACCAGTCAACTTTATACGACCTTGTTGGTTGGATATGGGCCCTTATGGAATCCACATCTCTTCACAGGGCAGTCGGAACATAGGGGCTTCTTGCTTTTACAATAATTTTTTGCGAGTTCTACAAGTAATGCATGAAATTCGTTGAGTAACTGCGTGTTGCGTGGGAGCTGTGATTCGTAGAACGTTCGAATCTGTTCATAATCGCCCTCAACCCCGTACACTCGTCTGGTTATTCTCAACGTATATGCGTCAATTGGGAGTATTGGCTTCTTGAATGCGTATAGGAGGATTGAATCTGCAGTTTCTTTTCCTATTCCGTTCAATTCCAAAAGCTCACTACGAAGCTCTATTGCTCGCTTTTTCTTGTGTTTCTGGATTCTGGGGAAATTGATCGCTAGGGATTTTAGCCTCTTTGCTTTCTGCCTGTAATAACCTGTTGGATATATGAGCACCGCAATCTGGTGTATTGGTGTGGGCGCGAGTGTCTGTGGGGAGAGGAGCTTTCTTTTCCTCAGTTCTTTTATTGCCTTCTCAACATTTTTCCAGGTTGTCTGTTGTGTCAGAATGGCTCCGACTGAAACCTCGAATTCTGTGCGCGCTGGCCACCACCCTTGGGGGCCAAAATAAGAGAGGAGTGTGTTGTAAAGGTGGATTGGCTTCAAATTATACGAACCTCTATTGTATTGGAGCTTCTCTTTTCAAGCTCTTTCTTGAATTCCTCTGGGTTTGCTTCGGTGCCCTTTATGTAGTTATAATGCATTGGTATCACGATCTTCGGGTTTAGTTTAAGTGCTGCTTCTATTGCCTCGGGGATGTTCATTGTGTATGTGCCGCCTATTGGGAGAAACGCCACATCTGCCTTGTATGACTCCATCTCGGGGATGTTGTCCGTATCCCCCGCATGATATATTCTGGTTTGATTGAGTTCGATTATATAGCCGATGCCTCCATTTTCCCTAGGATGGAACTTCTTGTTAATGTTGTATGCGGGAACTGCCTCCACTCTGGCCCAAACAAGATCCACCACACCTCCACTGGAGATTGTTCTTGTTGTGCCTTTGCAATGCACTGGCCCTATGATTATCGTGTTTTCTTTCTTTATCTTAGATATGTCCCCAAGATGATCGTAATGGTTGTGTGTCACTAAGACCGCGTCCGCCTCCTTTGGGTGCTCTGAAAACACAAATGGATCGATGTATAGGGTCTTTCCAGCATGTGTCAATGTGAAACTTGCATGACCCGGATGGGATATTCCTATTCCATTATAGTTCGTTTCCATTCAACCACGGTTGTATTTAAATGTTCTTCTATATATATTCGGTTGGTGTAGGTTGTGGCTTCAGTTGTCCTCGTGCAAATTGAATTGATGTTGATGATATTGAAGGTATTACTTGCCTCATTATCGGTCCTCTTTTTGTTTGGTTTCTTCGTACAATGGAAGTTCTCCAGATATAGGCTCCCGGTGATAGCGTTCTATACAAAAAAACGATTCGTAAAGCACAATATTATCTTGGGCACAGGAGTTATCGCATTATCCTTGGCGTATATCATAGAGTTCTTTGTTGTGGCCTTGGGTCAGGATACTGGTGGGGGGAGTGTAATTGTCGGTTTGTTGGAAACGGTGGCCATCGTGTGTATTGGTTATTCGTATTATAAGCTTGTGCGACTACAGATCCCTGAATGATGTGTATTTATGGGCATACTGAATTTGTTTGGTAAAAAAGACGTGTCAAATGAACTAACTAAAAAGATGCCATATGCCTTGAAGATGAGGCTTAACCCATATAGGCTTCTGGCAAACAAGAACAATAACGTTACCCTTTACATATCTATTAAGAACATATCCAAAGAGCCGCTCCTAACCTCAATTGTCGTTAAGGTTCCAAAAAAACTTGGTTTTGATTCAATATGTCTGAATAATGTCCGCGAGATACGATTTGGATATGTCCCACCAAAAGAAACAAAGGAACTTGGTATTGATATCTATGGGAGCGTTCAAACTGGGGCTCAGGAGTATAAATTGCTTGTAACCGCATTCTGTCATTATCGAGACTACGCACATATACTAAACTCTGTATCGAAAAAGGTCAGCCTGCGGGTTGTTTGATTAATACTTGCCTGCTTTTTGGAATGCAAAGACTCCCACAATGTAACATATTGATGTTATGAGTGGGAGCATTGAGGATATCGCTTTTTGTTCTGGAAGCAAGTCTACAGTCACGAATAAGAGCCGATACCAACTCGCAAAAACCATCATTGAGAACCCTGCGGAAAACCATGCAAGCATCATCTCATCTGTTTTGATATATGCATAAAGAGACATGAGGGTTATGAAGATGTAGAGTAGCATCCAAAACGCCGTCAGGACATATATCGTATATGCGATTGTCATTTCATTGCCTGGCTGTCCGTTCAGGACCCCGTATCCAAGAAGGAACAATATCACAATTGATAGGATTAGGAGGAATTGTTTCGAAAGGTTTGGGCTCGCCTTTATCCATCTAGTACAAAGGAACGCCCATAAACCCATAAGAAAGAACGCTCCACTCACTACCTGAACCGCCGTGGTGAGTAATTCTGGAGCGCTATTTGTCGATGGGCTGAGGGATATGTTGAGCCATTTGATTAGGAGATCTGACACCATACCGACCCCGAACCATAGAAGGATTGGTGGTTTCGAGATTGTTGAAAAATACCATCTCCAAGCCAACGTGGCAGCCAGTAGGCCAACCAGAAGTGCTGCGAGCTGGATGATTATGAGGTTGTTTTGCTCAAGATTTGGTGTCTGTGAATAAGGTATGGATGTTAGTAAAATGAGTAAGGTAAGTATTTGTAAATTCCGCACTACCTTCATTAAGACACCACATACCCATAACCTGCCCAAGTTTAAAAAACTTAGTGGGGTTCCTAGAATTCCCTCTCAATGAGAAAATCCGCGAGTCTTAGGAGTTTATCAGTAGAGTTGTTTCTTGGGAGGATTGACAGTCTCCTTTTCGCGTTCTTTACAATATCTCGCGCTTTCTTCTCTGCATGTGTTATGGAGTTATTCTTCTCTAGGATCTCTATAACCCTACTTATTTTGGTTCTCTCATGTGTGTTAGAGTTCAGTATGCTTAGCAGTTCTTTGCTTTCGTGTCTTTTTGCGTGGTTCAGTGCGTGTATTGTCATCAATGTCCTCTTTCCTTCGGTTATGTCGCCACCTATCTCCTTCTTATAGAGGTTCTCCTTCCCAGTTATGTTAAGTATGTCATCCTGTATTTGGAATGCGGTTCCGACTGCCATCCCATAGGTCTTGAGGACGCTTACTTGTCTTGTAGACCCCCCACCAATGATGCCGCCTGCTTGACAAGCTGAAGATATGAGGGCCCCGGTTTTCATGCCAACCATCTTGAGATAGTCCTGTTCGTTTAGCGCATATGTCTTTTTTGTATTCCAATCCAACTCTATTCCTTGGCCATCCAATACTTGGATAAAACAGTCATAGAGTATCTTCCTTATTTGCTCATCGGCTACTTCGAGTGCTTTGAGCGTATATAGGAGCATCCCATCGCCTGAATTTATTGTTGTTGGAACCCCGTATATTTTGTGGACACATGGCTTGCCACGTCGCATCAGTGAATTGTCTTCTATATCGTCGTGAATTAAGGTGAAATTATGGAATAGCTCTATTATCGCAGCTGTGTGGAGTGCTTTCCCTGGTTTACCACCAACTGCTTCGCATGAAAGGAGACACATCACTGGCCGGAATCGTTTCCCCCCCCTATTTAGGAGGTCCCATATCGGTGTACATACGATGTTGTTGCTCCCTTGTGGGATTATCTTTTTGAAGTGTGCATCGATTTTTGGTATTTCTGACTCTAGGTCGTTCATTATTCCCATGATAAAATCTTTGGCGGAATTCTTTAAGAATCTTTTTACTTTTTGGTTTAAGATAAACGCTCTGAAAGGATTGTCTGGTTCATATGTTATTGTTTAAGACCGAGAATCGCTTGTTTGGTCTTTTCAATACCAATGGTATATATGAACTTTCCTAGGCGCGGTCCGCGGTCTTTTGATATTAATGTATTATAGATTGATTTGAATAGTGCTCCTGGTTTCAAATTAACTTCTGTTGCTACCTTGAAAACTTCATTATGTATGTCTTCCGGCCCCATGCCTTCTTTCAGACGATTTATGAATGAGAAGACCGCGTCCGTGTTTTCTGTTGGGGGTTGTGGGTTGAACTCGAAAAGATATTCCTCTGGTGCATATTTTTGGTCGAGCCAACGTGTAATGAATGGCTTCAGATATAGGATACCGGGTTCGTCTCCGAGTGATTTTATTGCTGTGCCCCAATCTTTGTATAGTTGATATGTTAGAAGGAGGTCTATGAATTTTACGCTGAAATTGAGTTTTTCTGTAGATAACTCGAATGCTACTTTTCTCTTTCTATCCGCGCGGGTTAGGTCTTTGTCTGGGAGCGATGCCGCACCTTGGTAATCCTCGTATAATCTCAACATGTTGTTCCCTATTGGATCGAAGTTCTTGTTCTCCTGCACATCTGGTTTTAAGAGGGAGTATTTTATCATCTCTGGAGGGACTAGTGATAGAACATCGGTAACGCCCATCCCTATCCCTTTTGATTTTGAGTATTTTCTTCCTTTGAGTAGAACAAAACCGAATTTGTATGGTATTGGGGGGTCTGACTTGAACACTCCTTTGTGGATGGCTACAGCGGTGTCCCATGAACCGCCCCTTGTGTGGTGATCCACACCCGCTCCTTCAACGGAGCTTGGTCCATAGATGTTCATCCACGCGGGCCAATGGAGCCTCCAGGTTATTTTGTATTTGTGGTCCGATATCTTGTTTGAACCCGAATATCCACATCCTTTTGTGTATCCGATGTCCCTATCACATAGGTATGTGTACGAATTCTCATCAAATCCAGTAACCTGGGTTGTCGCTATGCGGCCGCAGTTCTGGCAGATGGGCATTATCGGACTCCAGTGGTCTGGTGGGTTTTTCTTGAGTGAGGAGGTGAAAACGATTTCACGTGATAGTTGTTCGTTCTTTAGATAAAGTTTTGCAAATTTATCGAAACTGCCCTCTGAATAGACCTCCTTGATTTTCTTTATTTCTGGTTTTATATTGAATCGCTTCGCAATTTCTTCTGCTTCTTTGAGAAAATGACCCCCAAATGAATCACAACAGGATAGGGGATCGGGTACGTCTGTGAGCGGCTTCCCCAAATGGGGTGTAAGTTCTTTTGTATGTTTAGAAAGGGTTGTTGGGATTGAGTCAAATGCGTCCAGTGTATCGGCAAAAAAAACAAACCGGGTTTTATGGCCTTGTTGGGTTAAGTACCTCTGTATTGTTGATGGAAAAAGCATCTCACAAAGGGTTCCGAGATGGAACGGACCACTTGTTGTCATCCCCGATGTTATCAAATAGGGTGGCTTCTTCTCTTCTATTATTTTTTGGGAAAGTGTCTCAACCCAATGCTTATTCTCATTCATAATTTAGTTTTGGGCGACATAAGATTTTTAAATGAGTCATTGGATATTTATGTGTGGTTGTTGATAGGTGGTTTTGATGAGTATGAAGATGTCAAGATTGTATGGTATGGACATTTATACGGATACCGGTAAGTTCTTGGGTAAGGCCCAGGATCTTATTATTGATTTAGAACGGGGGGTTGTCGTACGGATTACAATGGAGCCCATATCGTTCAGAACGAAGGATGACGCAAGAAGGATTCTGAGTGAAGCAAGTATCCTTTATAAGAACGTTAGGTCTGTTGAAGATGTTGTGGTTGTATCTAAGCAGGAGGTACCTTCAGTAAAGACTA
>JBDRKD010000056.1:0-32842 GCA_043814255.1 Microcaldota archaeon | reverse complement strand
CTGTGGTCATTGCCCTCTGCTGCAATATGTTTGATACGTTTATCAATACTGCGGCTGCAATGGCTGCCACCAGAACCATGGCTATGAATATAATCAGGGTTCCGATACCCACTGCGCCTTTCTTAGTTTTCAAATCCATATAAATCTCCCTCCCCGAAGGATTACGTTTATAAATAGTGCTTAACGTCTTGGTGTTTATAAAGGTTTTGGTAAACAAAAAGACAAATTTTGGAAGAATACCTGAGAATACAGTAATTTGCAGGATAACATTGCAAATCGATTTAAAACTTGATAAATTGTTCGGCGTGAAGATGGGGTTTTTTGATACAAAAAAATATTTCGAATTCTTTTAAGATAATTGGCATGTGTTATGAGATAATTGATGTTGCCTGAGAATATTTGTTGTTTTGATGGGTTGTCAGTATGGGTTCTGATTAAAAATTGAAAACAAGAGAATCAAAAAAGAATAAAGAAGGGGGTTTAAACCCCCGCATGTGTCTACTGGAACTTTCCTGTTACTGAACCAGCGTCAGAGTGCTGAATGTTATACTGGTCCAGAGCAGTCTGGTACGAGATAGTCCACCTGTACGCTCCTCCACTTGGACCGCCACAGGTATAGTTCTGGTCAACTGTTCCGAGCGGACCTGAAATCACACCAGTCACAACTGCCTGGCCTCCTGCTGGAAGACCAATCTTCCCGTAGTTGTTGGTGGCATCCCATGTTACCGTAATGGTAGTGCCTACTTCATCCGTAACATTAACGTTGCCGTACCAACCACATGAGGCTGCACCTGGCTTTGAGAACTTAGCCGTACTGGATGTAGAAGCAGAAGTTCCATTCAAAGCAATTGTCAAGTCAATCCCAGCGATGTTTGACAACGCAACGGTTGCGTTTGACGCATACAACGAGTTCCCCGAACCATAACCGGCACCTTCAAAGTTCCACGCTACCGGCCTTATGACTGAGAAACCGCTCGCCTGGGTAGCTGTGGATGGGTTGAAGACTCCGAGGTTCCAAAGGACAACGGCCAAAACCACAATGACTAAGACGGCCCAGCCGTAACTCATCATGTATTCGAACGCGCCCTGTCCTTTTTTCATTTCCATACCCAAACACCTCATTTAGCATATATTCAGAGTATATCAAATACCCCCACGAAATCATCTATGAAAATGTGTATTTATAAAGGTTTTGGTGAAAGAAGATGCAGAAATTCGCTGTTTAGTTAATAGTTTGCCTAGTGGTGGTCATTTTCTTCTTGTCTTTTGTAAAGAATATGTGTTGATGAGAAATATTTCGACGTTGAAATTGCATTTGTCCCTTTTTCACAGTATTTGTTGTTTTTGGTAATTGTTTTATGTCCATGGAAAAAATATTTAGGATATATTTTTTTATGTTTGATTGATCTCAGAAATATTTCCGTGGAATCCATGTTCTAAAATTCATGTTCCACATAATCTATAGGTATTATTGATTACTTTTACCTGGTTTGTTGGGCAGAGAGATAGGGAGATTCTAGGCAACTGAAGATATCTCTATGACAAATCCAATCTTTGGAACGATTCTGAAATTCGTGACTGTTGTATATGGGTTTTGGGCGCTCAGGTACTTGTTGACAACTATTGACAGCTTTATACTGTCGCCAATCGCTTTCCTTTTTGTGGTGATGTATATGTGGGCGCTGGAACGCAGAATCTCCGTAGCGTCTGGAGTAAGGTCCTCCGTGTTTACTGTGAGTGCAATTGTTTTTCCAGTCCCTGTGATTCGCTTGAAGAATGCTATTAGGTCAGAAAGCTTTTGGTTGTCCTTGTTGTATTTTATAAGCGATGAAAGCGCATCTACGACCAGTATTTCATTGCGGTAGAGGTCTCTGGTTTCCATGAGTTTTCTAAAAAAGAAATCTCCGCGTTTTGACTCAGATATGAGTGGATAGATCGAGATGAATAGGAGTTTGTTTGCTGCCAGGGAAGGGAGTATTGGATAATTAAGGGAATACATCTGGCTTATGAAATCCCGAGTGGTAAACTGGGAGGATAGGAACGTAACACTGTGTCCCTTCTCAAGAAATCCGTACACCATCCTCTGAAGAAGAACGCTCTTTCCGCTTCCGTGGTCTCCATCTATAAGTATAAGAGAACCGGTTGGTATTCCCCCCCCTAGCCTCTTATCGAGTTCGTCCCTCTGTAACTTAAACGCTTGTAGGAGGCCCATGAGAATCAGGTAACTTGTGGTGTCGCATAATATAAAACTATTTCTTGTTGGGGTTCTGTAGAACTATTCCAAGCGTAAGCACAATTCTTGCGAAGCAAAAATGCGCATTTTTTCGCCTACGGAAAAATTGCGCTGCCGGTATCGGTGCCACACCTGCGGTGTCCTGCCACGGGTGGGAGGTTGCACTCTAAGCCTCTATGGATACACGTTCACGACATTAGCATTATAAGTAGATGGCATTACTGTGTTTATTATTATAGTTGACCCATGTTCTGGTATAAGCTCGATACGCAACTTCATTCTCGGGGGGAGGTTTATCTGGGGGGTCTGGTTTGAGCAGTAGAACCAGAGTTTTACCAGGGAAGAACCGTCGATTACTGGAGTTGATGTTGTGAAGAGATTTGATGGATCACGGATTGCGGTTGCAATAAATGTGTTGTTCGCAATGGCCGTACTTGAGTAGCTGAGATACGTTTCGTTTTGTGTGTTTGTGACTCGGATTATCAGGTACCTGATGTCCAAACGGTTCGCGCCTGCTGCTGCGGTGATTGCTATGCTGATATTATCTAAATTAGATCGGTTGGAGTTGGCATAGCCTGTAATAGAGACCACAACGATATTGGATGATACCTGTGATATCGATTCCTTGCCTGTGGTCATTGCCCTCTGCTGAAGGATGCCTGAGGTGCTTATCATTACTGCGGCTGCAATGGCTGCCACCAGAACCATGGCTATGAATATAATCAGGGTTCCGATACCCACTGCGCCTTTCTTAGTTTGTTTGAAGGCGATGGCTTTGGTCACAATTTGAGCTTATGACGTTCTGTCCTTTTTATACTTTGTGTCATTGGGTAATGCCAACTTAAGTTTGGTCCCGGGTTTCGGGTCTTGGGTTTGGAACTCGCTCTGGGTCGCATTCGGGCCTGAAATTCGAACAGTCCATTTGCCAGGGGCAAAAACCGGAGTCGCCGTGTACCATCTCAGTCAACTTTATACGGCCACATGAAAGAAAGGTTAATAAGGCGAATTCCGATTATTTAATCATGCGCGTCCACAGTATGCTTCTGGTTCTTTTGCTTGTTCCTATTCTCTGTTTAGGGCAGGGGGGGTTGGATAGCTCAATAGCTGAACGCCTCTCTGAAGATGTTGGCTGGGCAGGGAACTTCTCTGTTGAGTACATTGGGGTTGATGGGGAGAACTACGGGCTTGTGAAGGTGGAAAACGCGGAAATGTTCATTGTCAAAATAAATGATGAGGGAGATGTCTCCCTGGTGGTTGACAGCGAGATAATTGACAATGTCCTAAACCTGCGGGTGAGGCAGGGGCTTGGCGGAATCATAGATGGCATCAGTGGGGATATTGCTGTTTTCAATACCAGTAGGAGTGGTGAAAACAGGTGTAAATTGAGCCTGGGCATAGATGTCGGCCCATGTTCGGATAGGGACTCGTGCCTGACGTCCTGCGCTAGGTCGCAGTATCTCTGCTTGCCTATGGCGCAGGGGATCGGGTGGGCATTTGTCGATGAGATAGTGTCTTTCTCAAAGGCAAGCCTCGTCATTGATGTTGACCTTGGGGAGTTCTCCACAAAACTCAATCTTTTTGAGAGTGAAAATACAGGTTCTTTGCCAAAGGAGTCCCTTCTTACGGATATACTTGCCCAGGTTGACGCCATTAACGACAACAAATTCTTCAACTCATATACTATGGGGGGCTATGATTTCTGTAGTAAAATCAATTATCGGACAGATTCTATTGGGAGTGCTAGAACCAAGCTAGGGATACTCAAGACAAGACTCTTATCAACGAACGAGACCAGGACTGTAAGGGATGGAATCATCACAAGAACACAGGAGGGAATTGACGTTATTGAAAGCGCCAGAAAAGAGGAATTAGCTCTGCTTGAGGAGATAAAAACAAATGCCAGTATGGAATTTGTTCTGGTTTATGGGTCTGGTGCGAATATGACGCAGGTGATCATAAGCTCGGGTGTGGAGAACAGAATCGAATCAATCAATAAGAGCCTTGAGCTGATACTGAAAGCAGAGAACTCATCCAATGCTTTGGAGGAATATTCCTCATTCAGGAACAAGCGGGTTGAACTGGACTCGTTCATGGATAACTTGATCGCTGAATTCGATTCCCTTGTGAAACTGAGTAACGAATGCTCTGCCTCTTTGGTTCAGGGGGAGGCAGACATCACTGGAGACATGGGAAGGGAACGGCTGGAACAGCTTAGGAAAAGAAAGGATGATCTTGACCTGCTCATCGGCCCGCCCATTGATGCGAGCCATATGGGCAGCATAAAATCGGAATTGAACAGTATAAAGAATCAGATTGATGTCTTAATCCTTGAGGACACGCACGCTGATGAGGGGAATGGCGACAACCTGATCTATGGGGCGGTTGCAGTTATTCTGATTCTTGCCGCGGGAATTGGATATTGGCTCGTGAAAACAAAGAAGGTGGATGTTGGCTTCCTGAAGAAACTACGACCAACAAAGAAGGCAGGAGAACGCCAGGTTGCTGATGAGAAGAAGGCCCCGATACCCATTCATAAGACTCCGACGGTATCGGGATATCATGGGAAACTTGTTTCAAGGGGAGGGGTGTATCGCTCGAGCATACGGATAACGGTAAAAGGAAAGGATAATTTGCCTGTTCCGGAAGGAACTGTTGTTGAGTTCAAGGCAAGTGATGGAGTCATAACCCCAAGCGCCATCACCAAGAAAGGCATTGTGTTTGCGCGGATGGCGTTCAAGAAGAAACCAAAATGCGTAACAGTCACTGTAACCGCCTTGGGAATTAAGAAGATTGCAAAGATAGACTTCTAGTTTGCTATCAGGATCTCAATGGAGAAATCTGCGGTGTTTTTTGATTCGTCATGTGCCCTTGCGGTAATCATATTCTTCCCGTTCTGGAATTCACTCGTATTGAATGGTGTATGATATGGTGGGATCGTGTCGCGGCCAATGGGCTCCGAACCGACAAAAAACTCCACCTCTGAAACTCCGAAATTATCTGTCGCGTATGCCTCTATCTCAAAGAGACCCTTCAGTATCTGGGCATTGAAAGGCTTGGTTATGGATATCACCGGAGGCAACACATCCAGGTATGGCAGGACAGTTATCTGCTTCCCAATGCATGCTGTTGATGGGGAGCTTGCTGTCAGTGAGATCTTTCCGAGTATCGGATAATCGCATATTGTATTGCACGAACCTGAACCAGCACCGGCAACACATACCGAGACGACGTTTGGTCTGCAGGTTATATGGAACTCCTGTGGCTTGGTAAGGTTGTCGTAGTGTATCGTTACTGGAACCCGTGTGCCGATTATCACAGGCGTGTCCACCTCTACGCTGCATGTTGACATCTGCGGGAGGATAAGGATGTCTGCAGTGCAGGATATGCCTGATGATGGGTCTGTTGCTGTTATTGTCCCAGACAACGCTGAATCTGTATTTTGAGCAGTGAAGGATACTTTCTGTGGTGATAGCTTCGGGTTGATTGTTGACCAGAACAGGGACGAGGACCATTCCAGTTCTGGACATACTGTTACTGTGGATGAGAGATTCAGCACATCGGTAGTTATGAGGGTGAAATTGGTCTTCGTGCCGTTTTTTGAGGTTCTGTTAGTGAGAGCCTCTGAGGCATTTGATTTTGTGAAGTTGAAACAGGTGACCCTGAATCCAACTGTCTCGTTTGGCAGTAGCTTGATTGTTGGGGGGGCTATCTCGCACGTTTTATTTGTGTATAGGAGTATAGGAACTGTGCTTTGGATTGATGGATTGCCTGCTCCATCATATGCAATCGCCCTTATTTGATAATAACCTATCCGTTCATTGGTTGTGTTCCATGGATATTCGAAGGGCGACTCTGTGTCGTTCGCCAATAGCTTGTTGTCCAGGTAGAACTCCACACCCCGTAGGACCACGTTGTCGTTGGCTGTGGCTTTTAGCGTGATGTTGTTGGATATGGATATCTTCTCGTCTCTGGTCGGGCTCGTGATGCTGACTGTTGGGGGCGCGATGTCTGGGCTCGTCGTTATATAGACCTTGGTTGTGCATGAGATGTTTCCATCTGTCGCATAGGCAGAGTATGTGCCTGCGACCGTGTATGCCATGATTGTGGATGCAACGCCATCGATTATCGGTATCCTCGGGTTGGACAAACCGTATGAACTATATGGCTTTATTGTTGCGAAGAGGATGTCTGAGGAGATGTTGTTGAATGTTGCTGTGAGGTTTATTGCCGCGGGTATCGGCGCATATATTGGGCTTGCGGAAACATTGCATGAGCGTTCCCCTGTGTGTGACCTGTATACCTCATGCTCCCGCGTTATTGCCGTGTTTCCATATATGTCATATGCCTCTGCCTTAAGCCTGTGCACTGAACCGCGCGAGTAGTTGGTCAGGTTCCATAAATAGGTGTATGGGGGGGCTGACATCGAACTCACAATAACTCCATCGATATATAGCTTGACCTTCTCGATGCCCACATTGTCTGTTGCGTTTATTATCAGGTGGTGTGTATCATTGAGCGCCATGCGGTATGTGACATTATAGAAAGAGACTTCGGGGGACTCGGAATCCGTAGGCGGGATAACAGTAATTGTTGATGAACAATCGGCTATTCCGGCGGTTGCTGTTGGAAAAAAGATCTCTTTCCTTGATTCTGCGCTGTAATGACATGTCATGAAAGCGCTGTTGTCCAATATCTGGACGTCTGTGGGGAGCTGACCGTTGCCGCAATCCATGGTGGTTGAAGTGGTATTTGGAAGGAGATTGCTGTACTTGGCGGATATCTTCGTGATGAGGGTGCCGTTCCCATACCGTGTTTCTGGGGATAGTGCGCATGTCGGCTTAGCGTTAGGGTCGGAAACGACAAGAGCCGGGGTGCACTGGGAGAACGTTGATGTACCGGTTATCGTGTAAATCCCCTTATATGGATAATCGCATATTATATTGCAGGAACCGCTGCCAGTACCGACAAGACACATCTTGACAACATTGGGCCGGCATATCACCACTATTGGTGATGATGAAAGGAAATCGGAATATGTGACCTCAATCTTCATATGCGCTCCAGGGGATGTTAGGGGGAATTCAGGATGTATCCCGCATGTGCTTTGGGGGGATATCGTGGGCGCTAACAGTAAGAGAAGCAGGACCGTGACAATCCTTGTATGGAACACAACATCACCCTGACAGCATGCCGGAAAACATCTCGTTCATTATTCCGAAGACTGCTTGGTTTGCATAGTAATAAACCACTATCGAGATTATTAGGAATACTGGGATGTACCTTAAACCTGCACGCTCTTCTCCCCGAGATATTACGCCCAGTAGCAGGCTGGCGACGACACTTGAGACAACACATAGCGAGTAGGAGAAATAATACATGTCCTGCACTGTTATCTGCCCCCCCACTTCGCCTTCCTGTATCTTAACCAATAATTCAGATACCATGCCCCCCTGGCTCATTGGGGAATTCATAGGCATTGTCCCCAGATCCTCAGAAAGACGCTCTCCAAATACCTTTGTCACCATCAGGAAATTTGTTGATATTGCAAGTAGAACCGGAGCAACGAAGAGGATGATTATTACGAAGAACGCCCTATAGACCGCCACCTGTGAATCCACCTCTTTCTTCAGTGTTTGGGTCATCCTTATCTCAAACGATATGTCTGTCAGGAGATCACTCATGCTCCCTCCGGATTCCATCCCAAACAGGATAAGGTCTACGACGTTCCTTAGTATCGAACTCCTGTTCCTTTTGGCAAGTTGATTGAACGAATCTTCGACAGAAACTCCGGAGGCCAGGTCCCTCGCGACCCTATCAAACTCTGCGTTTATGGGGCCGTACGCGTGTTTGAGCGCAGACGTTATTGCCCAATCGATTGTCTCCCCAGCGCGGACGTTTGACGCTATCAGGAGCATGAGGTCTGGGAGGTTCTCTTCTATGTCCTTTGTTTTTCTGTCTGACATGACTGCCAACGCTCCCCACGAAACAACAAAGCCAAGAAGAATCCCCAGGATAAATGCAGATACCCCGTCGATTCCAAACAGGGTTGGGAACGTGTTTGAGCCAATGAAGCCCAGCATAATTGCCTCTATGATAGTCAGTAGGATATATGTTGTCGGCGATATCGATATGTCTGCATATACCAGCATCTTCTGGAGCTCGGATACCTGTTTTGGGGCGACCTGAGCGAGGAACTCAATATAACGTTTCATCATATATCACTTCAGAAATACACGGGTGGGCGTTTTTCCTTTATGTAACCTATAATCATGAATTGCACGAAGCCGACTACGAACAGCAATACGAACAGGAAGGAGGATGGGATTGACTGAACTGGAATCAAGGCTGTCATCACGAGCACTATAACGGACATTACGGGGAATATTACTGTTACTATTAGGAATATCATGGTTATTGTATTCATGTCCCTTCCGAACTTCTGTATGGCTATTTTCTGCTCCTCGAAATAGTTCTCGCTCATTGCCATAAGGACCTCTCCGACATCGGATCCTGTCCTGATTGCATTCTCCAATTGCCAGAGGATTTTCTTGTAGCTCTTTGATCGGTTGCGCATGGCAAGAGAATCGATGGCGCTTGCTGTTGAGAAACCGGATGCGACCTGCTTTATTGTGATATCCATATCAGAGGAGAGCTTTCCATATTCACTGAAGGCAACGCTTTTCATGGCCTCAAATAATGACGCCCCTGAGCGAACCTGGACAGTCATGTGCCGCAACGCATAGAGCAGGTTCTTCTCAACGCCCTTTGCCTTCTTACGGGCCGTCATGCTTGGAATGTTCATTACCTGTATCATCATAATGATTGCGACTGCAAATGGGGATGCCAATAGAACTGATATGAGTGTATCAGAGCTCTCGGGAAACAGTATCTCGATCTCCGGATTCATGGCGAACGAGCCAAATCCAACGAGAAAGAGTATTAGGTAGAATAGACCGCAGAGTACTGCCACGGATGCATAATCGACAACATCAACGTGCATATCGGCCTCCTCCAAATCCTTGTTAAAGTCCCTTCTCATGGAGAGTAAAACCGGTGCGAATGCCCTCAATGGCTTTGCAAGCGAAACAGCTATCTCGAATTTTATTGGAAAATAGGCGATGCGTATACTCTCTGGCTTTTTGAGGAGTTTTATGCTCTTGAGTTCAATTCTCCTCTCCTTCGTAATCATGATTGTAACTATTATTCTATCTATTTAAATAAATTGGTTGGATGAGCCTTGTCCTTAGGAGCGTTGACTCGGTTCCGGCAGATGCGAAGTAAATGATTGCACCTGTGCCATCAGGGGCTATCGAATCAATTAGCGCCGGACTATCGCCAAGACGTATCCATTCACCTGTGGTAACGAAGTATTCGTCATTGGAATCGGTGAAGTTACAGTTCCCGTTTGTATCGAAATATATCGTGTTGTACTCATCGCTCCTGTTCGCTATTATCATGTTTATGGTCTGGCCGGATAGTGTGAATGACCCGTACTTCTGTTCTGTTATGCCGCTTGGGTATGTGGGCTCCTCCCCTGATGCGCATATGTCCGAGAATCCGTTGTTTGGTGCGTTCACTGCGGTTCTGTTGGAGAGCGGGAATAATCCCAAAGTGTCGTTTGTCGGGATTGTTGCGTTGAGGGACATGTTCATGTAGCTGAAATTAGAGTAGATGTTTCCCTCTATAAAAGAGACGTTCACAGTACCGCATGTCGTGTTGAAAGTGGTTGAGTAGTTCTCTGAGCGATTCAGGCTGCACTGGCCGCTGAATGAGTACCTCACCATCATGTATGGGTGATATGCGTTGAGTATATGTTCCGTCTGTCGTATTAACATGTATGCCCGTTCGTTTGGTCCTACTACGCCATCCCATCTGGGGATGAGCTCAAAGTCCGTCTGGCCATCGACACTTATGTCATCGAGATAATCAGAAGGAATTGAGAAGTTCTTCCATTCTATTATTCCCTTGTAATCGTGGGCACCAACAAAAACAAATCCCTTATTTCCCCAGGCCAGATCTGTCAATGAACCACCTATGACATCCCGGCCCATCATATAGTCTACCCTCCACTCGGGATTCACCCCGGGGGAAACAACGGTTGTTTGTACATAGGTAAATACATCTGCTGAGAGAACAACTGCATCATCTGGAAGATAATCTGTATTGAAGCTAAGATATGTGCGGTGTTCCATATCTGCGGGTCCGCTGTTGTCAAAGCCGAGCGAGGAGGTCTGGCCTAACGGACTCACCAGGTATCTCGCGCCATTGTAACTTATGCCGCCGTCCGCGGATGCCTTCGAATTTATTGCAGTGTTGTTTATTGGTATCTGGTCGTAACCTGGGAGCGAGAAATTCAGGTCTATGTCCTGGTTGTCACCTATGTCTTGGTTCCAGGTTATGTTTGTGGTGTTCGCGCATGCGTAGTATAGGCTGTATGCTGTAACTGTGCTTGAGTTGAAGTTCAATGTGAGGTTCTCCTCCCCTGAGACCGAGTAGTTGGAATCTGTTGGGTTGTCTTGGAGTATCAGGTAGTTTGATTGGAGTTGGGAGGAGAGGTCCGATGTTAGGAAATCCGAGCGCGTAGAGTTGAAGAACGAACTGTAACTGCCCGTGAAGTTTGTCAGGTTCCCGAAGAATCCCGAGTGGTGATTGAGGTTGAATGTTAGTACTGCATCTGTGGCGTGTGTCGAGCTCACGCATAGGCCGGCGTCGCAGAATAGTTGGTAGTAATCGGAATCGATGTCCGCCTTTATGTGCCTGAGGGCCAATGGAACTGGAGACAGGTCTGCATCTATGCCAAGTCTCTGGGTTATCGCATATATCGAAACCACAAGTAACAGGATTGTTGCGATTGACATCGATGCCAGTATTGGGGAGGATATCTGTGCTTTCATGGTTTCACCCAGCACCTCATGCGAGCTGTCCCCAGTATTGGGGATGTGTTGTCGGTAACAACTGTTGATTGGATTGCTATGACATTGGAATATTGCTCTGCCTCAGTGATGTTTCCATTGATTCCGATATATTCGGAGAGTTGTGAACCCCCGAGGGAGTATGCCGTAAGATTGAGGTGATAGCCAAACCTTGTGGGAAGTTGAGACAGTGATGTATTGAGTAGTGATTCTGGGTATGATTCATTTGCGACGCCAGAAAGGGTTCCGTTTGCCTTTAGTGAATCCAGCGTTGAAAGACAGAGCGAGTACGTCTGGTGTCTTGGGAAAGAGGATTTTGGTGTTGACAGAGATGCTATTACAAGCATCATAATGATGAACACGGTAACTGCAATTGCGATATCGAACATGAAGATTTGGGCCCTAGCCATGAAATCCCCCAAAGACGTTTGGTTGTGTTTATTTTAACCTATTTGTATTTCTCCTCGATTGATTTCCAGAACTCAAGTTCCTTCTTGGTCATTGAGATTTTGATTTTCTTGAATGATTTTGTAAAGTGCTTCATGGAAACATTCTTCGCCTTTTTGTTCTCGCGGATGCTGAACATTCCCGCCTCTCTGCAGATTGCCGCAATATCTGCACTTGTGTATCCTGCTGTTGAATCAACAAGGCTCGCAAGATTAACGTCCTTGGAGAGCGGCATCCGCTTAGTGTGGACTCTGAATATTGCTTTCCTGGCAGCCTTTTCTGGAAGGGAAACAAACAGTATCTTGTCAAACCTTCCATGACGCAGTAGGCTGGGATCAATAAGGTCCGGCCTGTTGGTGGCTGCCAGAACAACGCATTTGTGAAGCTCCTCAATGCCATCAAGTTCGACAAGAAGCTGGTTTACAATCCGTTCCATACTCCTGTTTTGGTCAACACCCCTTGTGCCCGCAATCGAATCCAGCTCATCCAGGAAAATTACGGATTGTGAGAGCTGCCGTGCGCGACGGAATATCTCACGTATTGTCTTCTCGCTCTCCCCCACATATTTTGAGACTATTTCCGGGCCTTTTACTGAGATGAAATTCGCATTTGATTCGTGGGCCACTGCGCGGGCCAGGAGCGTCTTGCCGCAGCCCGGCGGGCCTAGGAGAAGGATTCCTTTTGGTGGGGGGACGCCTATCTTTTTATAGATGTCCGGGTACTTCAGGGGCCATTCAACTGCTTCTATGAGTTCTTCCTTTACATCGTTCAGGCCGCCGATATCAGACCATGAGGTCCTTGGGATCTCTACGAACACTTCCCTTATGGCGGATGGCTCGACTATCTTAAGTGCGGCGATAAAATCATCCTGGGTAACTGATATCTGATCCAGGAGTTCCTTGGATAACGTGCTCTTATTCTCCTTCTTTATGTCCAAGAGTATGTGTTTGAGCGCACGCATCCCTGCCTCCCTGCAGAGTGCGTGGATGTCGGCACCCGTGAATCCATATGTCATTCCAACAAGGGTGTCTAGGTTTATTCCCTTTAGAGGCATGCCGCGGATGTGGATTTGGAATATCTCCTTCCTTCCTTGTATATCCGGAATCCGTATCTCAACCTCACGATCGAAACGGCCTGGCCTCCTTAATGCTTGGTCGAGGCTGTTCGGCCTGTTGGTGGCTGCCAGAACAATGACGTCCCCCCTGTTCTGCAGACCATCGAGCTCTATTAATAATTGCGAAACTATGCGGCGTTCGACCTCTCCACTCGTCTCCTCCCGCTTTGATGCGATGGCGTCTATCTCATCTATGAAAACTATTGAGGGTGTGTTCTTCTTAGCCTCGGTGAATATGTTGCGTATGTTCTCTTCAGATTGGCCATAAAGGCTGCCAACAATCTCTGGTCCGTTTATCGTGAAAAAGGATGCCTCGCTTTCGCTTGCAACCGCGCGGGCCAGGAGCGTCTTGCCGCAGCCCGGCGGGCCTAGGAGAAGGATTCCTTTTGGTGAAGAGATGCCTATTCGTTTGAAAATAACAGGATATTTCAGAGGAACCTCTATCATTTCACGTATTGTTTCTATCTCTTCCTTGAGTCCCCCGACGTCCTCATAGCGGACCCCAATATCCATTGGGCTGCCTGCTGGTTTCTTTGCAAGTATAACACGCGTCTCTGCTGAAACATATACCGGCCCCTTTGGGACTGTGCTCAGCACCATGAATGAGAATGCCTTGTCCATTACATCTATCACAACGCTGTTTTTTGGAAGTATGGGTATGTTGGTTATTCTATCCTTTAGGTATTCGTTGAAGTCATCCTTGAAGTCCGTGTTCTCTGAAGGCGCCAAACGGATTTCTATTGCTGCCTTGCAATCTGTCTTTGATACTGAAATCGTATCATCCAAACCAACTGATGCGTTATATCGAAGGATGCCATCAAGCCTTATGACTCCCCGCTCTTCGAATTGCGTTCTCCAGACCCTGCCGACCGCTTTTCCCTCCTTCTCCAGAAGTACAACATCTCCATCGTAAAGTGATAGGTGGTGCATTGAAACCGGGTCCATGCGGACTATGGCTCTGCCTACGTCTGATTGTAGGGCCTCCTTGACTCGCAGCTCTATCGCCATGCAAGTAAGTATGTTGATGAAGCTTATAAAAATATAGAATATCAGGCATTCGTCGCTTGTCTCGGTTTTTTATTTGGGAGATTCCTTCTAAGTGCAGTGAGTGTCTTTCCCCATTTTCTGCTCCCAACTCTCCCATCCATCTTCTCAACTGCAAGATGTGCCATTTCTCGCATGTTGGTTATCTCCCTTCTCCCTATCTCGCGGCCTATTGCCGCTCTAGCAAACATCCCTACCCCTTCCCTTTCAAGCGCATGCATGACATCAGCCCGGAGTTCGTAAACTGTCTCATAATTCCTGTTTTCGGTGCTCGCGTTTCCAATGGAAAAGAGATTGCCCTTAACTCTGCTTTTAAGAGATGTTCCAGAGAACGTGTTTTCTATTTCATGTAGGATTGGGACTCCTTGCTCAGGGTTTGATAAAATATAGTTTTCAATGGACCTGAGTAGATCCAATGATGCCTCATCCGCTGCATCGGAATAACGCGGATCCTTTTTGAAAGCTTTTAGGGTGGAGAGCGTCTCTTGTGGGATCTCCTGACCTATCCTTCCAAGGATCCTTACCACGGGATCTTTGTGCACGTACACGTCATCTTTCTTAAGAAAATCGATGAGTACTCTCGCCGCATTCTTTCCACCTATTGCCCAGATTGTTTCCACGACCTTCTCTCGTGCCTCCCAATGCTTTTTGCCCCCTTCTTCCGAGCAGTCGTTCAGGATTCTGGTAGCCAATCGTAGCACCTCTCTCTTCACTTCGGAATCCTGATGCTCCTCCTTTATCCATAGCTTCGTGTTGAGTGATTCAATGCGTTCCTTGAGGTTGGGCCAATCGTTCTTGCTAAGGCCTAGGCTTTCCTGAGCATCGCTCCGGGCAGAGATTATCTTCAGTGCCATGGAGGGGGTGTCCCCTTCCACTTCGCTCCTGGAATGGTTCTCCACTCCGTCACCACCATCTTCTTCAGGCATTGGATCACCTAAACACGTACCCTGCGGACCTGCCCGTAGCCCACAAGTGTGCCCATCTTGCCTTTCAGGTGCTGCATGTTTCTCACGCCCTTGAAAATCTTTTCTCCGCGTCTGTTCCATATTGGATGACGGCTCCCCATCTTCTCGGTGGCCATGCGCACCAATTGTTCTGTCGAGGTCATTCTCTCATCCAATATCTTTGATTTTACTCTTTTCCTACTGAACCAGCCGACACCTTCTGCCTTCAATATCGTGTCCATAGCGAGCCACAACTCTTTTGAATCGCTGAATGGGGTCTTGTTGTGCGCAGTTGTCGCACTGATGATAGAGCTTATTGCTGTTGAAACGTTCTCCCCAATGCCTTTGTCTGTTGATTTCGCTTTTTTGAGTGCGCGCACCGCTGATTTCGGGGCATCTGCACCTATCCTACCTAATGATTCGATCACTGCCGTAGGAAGGACTCGGGGTTCCTCAGGTGAAGGCTCTTCACTGCCAGTGTGCTGGACACGTTTTTTATCTGTTGCTGCATCCAGTAATTCCGAAAGGACTGCGACTGATTTCTCTCCCCCTAATTCCGCCAGTATCTGAGCGGCCTTTACCGCTCCTGTTGAGTCACTAGGAAGGGCAGAAGACCCAAGGATTGCTGCCAGCCTGTCCCGAAACTCCGTGCTTTCCTTTATTACTGGGTTGTTTTTGCAGAGTTTCAGGAGAGAATCGAATTTTGAGTCCCTGGTGGCTGTCGTGTCGCTGGAGGTGACTGTTGCTGCCTGTTCCAGAAGCTGTACTGGTATAACTGTATTTATTACAACATCAGCTGCTGCTTCGATGATCTTGACCTTTGCCTGGTTATCAATTTGTCTGGAACCAAGGTGCCATGTCAGTACGCTTGTTGCCATCTGTCTTTTGAATGCCGTTTCCACCTGGTGCGTATTCTGTTGCGGGGCTGGCTCCTCTTCCTTATGCACTTCTGCCTTGAGTTTTTCTACGGGTTCTTTCCCCTCGAAAACAAGAGCATGGAGGGATTCAAATTGTACGTTCAAATCATCAAGTGTCCTTGTCGCCTCATCGTGGTTCTTTTCCCTCCTGCGTCGCGTGGAAGATATCTTTGGGATGAGTTCGTCCATCTCCTTGACGGGGCCATTGAGATTGGATCTGACCGTATCTTTTGGACCTATTGGTGATGTTTCGTCATTCGGTGTTGCCTCCAGGGCAATCTCGAAAATCTTGTCAAGGCGCGTGCCTGCATCATCTATCGTGAGTGCCTGCTCAAGGGCGGTGATATTTATTGAGCCTGGAATTATCCTTGGGTTTGTGTCAACAACTATTTTCTTTTCTGAGCTGCCTGAATCGTCACCTTCACCTGCCATAATCTACCACCCTCTGAATTTCAAGAATAAGTATCATATTATCGCAAAAAATGAATATAAAGATAGCGGGGACTGGATTTTCAGCCATGGAAGGCTTTTGAACCAGTGATCTCTGGGTTATGAGCCCAGCGGGCACTCCAGACTACCCCACCCCGCTAAAACGAGTGTAGTTATGTGTGTCGTGATGTTTATTAAACTATAGCATTTTCAGAATAGGTTTTACGTTGAGGCCGAGCCTTAGTTTCCTTGCCTCCTGTTGAGAGTACCACCCGTACTCCTTGTGCTCCCGCGAGAGCTTGGGTTTCCCAGAAAAGGATTTTGTTTTGTAAACAGCATAGGTTGCATGTTTTTTCCTTCCTTTCGAAGTAAATGTTGCGGAAGTGATGCCGATGAGCTTTGGGTTTTTTGCTTTGAGTCCGGTTTCCTCCCTTGTCTCCCGTATTGCGGAGTCCTTTGGGTGTTCCCCGAACTCTACCCCACCACCTGGGAATTCCCATATGTCATTGAAACGTTTGAGTAAAAGGAGCTTGCCACGCCCGCTAATAACCAAGTATGCGTTTAGCTCTTGTGTCTGATTCATGGAAGAATTAGGAACGTCGCTTCTTTTTAGCTTTACTTCTCCCTGGTTTTCCCTTCGCGCCCCTTGCGTTCGGCTTTTTTCTCCGGGTGGTGCTCGGCTTGACGTTTCTTGTGGATTTTGCCTTGGTCTTCTTTGCGCTTGTCATTGGTTTCTTTGGCCTGCTCTTTGTGGTGGTAAGCTTGCTGAAAGGCCTCTTTTGCAATGGCTTTGGTCTTGTAGGGACGCGAATCTGTTTTATGAACGTGTTCTCACTGCTTAACCGACTTACAAGCCTCTTCTCGATCGATTTTATTACCTCGGTGTTGTCGAATGTACGTAACTGCTCTCCACACCGGTCACAGATATATGAGGTTAATACGGCGTCTGGTTCTGGGATACGCTGGCTTTTTCCTAAGCAGACATTATTCACACATGTATAGAACATGTATGAACGCTCATAGGAGAGTTTCTCCTCGTCCCTCTTGTTTGCGTTTTCTTGTCTCTTCTCCATTACCTCATAGAGTTTTATCAGGTTCACTGTCCAGTTGTATGAGAACCAGCCCGTGTCCTTGTCGCGCTCGCGCGCATACGTTGTGATCCCGTATTCGTGGAGCTTGTTCAAGACTGCGCGCACATCGCTCACCTTGAGTCCGCAACGGGTTGCAATCTCATCATCACTCATTGGTTTTTCCACTAACCCACCTTAAATTTATTGAACTCTGGATTGCCAGAATACGCTGGAGACATTGCCTTGATAACGACACTTGCGTTGGGACCAGCAAGTTCATCTAGCAATTCCAGTACTTCTTGTGAAACTGTGAACCTTACAATGTCGCCTTTTCTGGCCTTTTTTGTTTTTTTGGCCATGGGGTCACCGCACCTGTCTTTAATTGGAGATTCAACCAAAGACCGTATACGTGTATTGTGTAGGGTATCATATATATTGTTTTCTTACCTGGATGCCGTTAAGTTGTTGGGGGCGCCACCAATGGGCGGTGAGAGTTCGGACGCGAAGCCTCCCTTCGGTGGGAGGCCGGAGCCGCGCCCGTGTGAACGGCTGAGCAGCGGTGTGCCACCCCAGTTAACTTTATATTACCCTCTGCTTTGGTGTCGTTAAGTTTGGTCCCGGGTTTCGGGTCTTGGGCTTGGAACTCGCTCTGGGTTGCATTCGAACCTAGGGGGGTGGAAAACACTGGCACTGTTGGTTGGTTTAACGCTATCTGTTTCTAGTTCGGAGTGGGTGCGTACGCGGTTCAACAGACTGCAGGTTGGTAAGAATTACGAACCAAACTAGAGGAACGACTTCCCCTTCGGGTTGGGTTTTATCCTCACCTTGGCGTTTGGGAATTCGTTCTCCAGTTCTTTTCCCTGGAAATATTCATGCATAAATATTGCGAGAGAGGACACCTCTGAATGTGGTTGGTTTGTGATTGCTATATTGTAGGTTGCCTGCTGGTAGATGTCTGGGGGAACTTTCTGAGAACCGACAATAATAAGCAGGTCTTTGTGTTTTCTTATCTCCTTCATCCGGTCTTGGATGTGTTCCCCATACATTGTGAGGTGGACTGTCCTTCCTTTATGTTCCTGGAGAACTTTCTTCCAATCCTTCCTGTGTTCTATCTCGAAACTGCCGCCCCAATTCTTTGAAATCTTCCTTACTGTCTTGATTGCGCTGCCCGCATTCTCTCCGCTCACAATGACCTTATCAGCCCCAAACGCCCTTGCGACAAGACAGACGTGGGATGTAATGCGCTCATCACGGATGGCCCGGTGGCCCCATCTCAAAACGACAATCATTAATCTCCCTCGGTAGGTTTTTATAGATTATTAATTAGAATATTTACCCGCTGGTTTAAGTTATCTGTGGTTTAGAATGGGTCCGTAGCTCAGTTTGGTAGAGCATCCGGCTCTTAAGATATTATCTCAGAGAGACCGGGCGGTCAAGGGTTCGAATTCCTTTGCGTGGGCGCAATGGCCCGTGCATTGTGGTGAATTTCCCTTCGGACCCGCTTTCTCTTTTTTATTTGTATTTACCACTTATCACTGTATACTCCTTAATCAGAACAGACTCATTTTCCAATATAACTGAATAGGTAACTGACCACCTATAAGTGGAATTTTTCTGTCCCCCGCATTGGATTGGTGCGTCACCATCGGTGGGTCCAGAGATAATGCCTTTTATTGTGATTAGCTTTCCCCTTTGGATGTTGACAGTAACATAACCTGAATCTTCTTTGTTGGGCTGGATCTTCCCTGTTTGATCGAAAATCTCTGTCTGACCATACCAACCGCAGTTGCTTGCACCTGGTTTTCTAAATAAAATTTGGTTCTCGGCTGTTGGGCCGCTTAAGACAATCTTCAAATCGTGCTCTCCTATGTTTTTTAACTCAATTGTTGCATATGTTGTGTCGTTCCTTTCAGAATCTTCAGAAGCTTTGAATGACCACCCAAATGGACGTGCGAATTCAGCTCCAATAACTGGACAGCCGCCGGAGGGAGATGGGAAAGAACTGAAAACAAGTAAAAGCGCAAGAAAGAAAAGTAGTAGAAAAATAAGGCTCCACAAGACCATTGTTTTTTTATCTGCTCCTGAAATCTCCATTTTATCCACTGGAAATTGGGTTTCTTTTAGTATATAAAGACGGTTATTTTTATTGTGTTCATGAACACGTTGGAGAAATTGAAGATATTGGGCGCGGGCGCTAAGTATGACACCAGCTGTGGTGGGGATGAGAGGAAAAGGTACCCTGAGAAGCCGGTTTATGGGATTTACAATGCCATAGCATATGGGAAATGCATGCCCTTGTTGAAAGTGCTCCAAAGCAATCATTGCATCCATGATTGCAAATATTGTTTCAATTCGAGAGATTGCAAGAGAACATCGTTCGAACCTGGGGAACTTGCGGGTGTTTTCCGGAATTTTTTAAGCAAAGGATATGTCGAGGGGCTGTTTCTTTCTTCGGGTGTTGTTGGGGACCCGGACCTTGCTGTTGAAAAGGTTATCGAAACTGCGGAGATTGTTAGAAAGGGGGGTTTTGGTGGGTATATGCATCTGAAAGCCCTGCCAGGTGTTTCTAGGAGTAACCTAGAGAGGTTGGGTGAACTTGCAGATAGGGTATCGATAAATATTGAAGCTCCGAGTAAAGGGAGGCTGAATGAGCTTAGTGGAACCAAGGATTTCAGGATAGATATATTGCGGAGAATGGGGTGGTTGGGTGAAATGAAACGGAAAGGGAGGCTGAAGAATTTTACAACCCAATTCGTTCTTGGGGCAAACGACGAAAGCGACATTGAGTATCTGGATACCTGTAGGTGGATGTATGGAAAACTTGGTCTTTGGAGGGCATATTTCAGTGCGTTCTCCCCAGTAAAAGGAACACCGCTCGGGCATAAGAAAGGGGAAAATCCCTTGCGGGAACATGCGCTTTATCAAGCAGATTGGCTTTATAGGGTCTATAGGTTTGCGTTCGAAGAGGTCAGGGGTATGGTGGATGAAAGCGGATTTCTGCCGCTTGGAAAGGACCTGAAACTACATTATGCAAACGGAGTGATGGCAAACTGCCCGGTTGATGTGAATTCAGCGAAGTTCAGTGAACTGTTGAGGGTGCCCGGGATTGGACCCAGGAGCGCCGAGAGGATTATGAAGAAAAGGACTGCGGGTAAGAGAATAACTGGTATTGGGGAATTGAAAACGATGGGGGTTGTGGTGAAACGGGCGATGAATTTTATCATCATGGATGGTGGTGGAAGGCAGGGTAGGCTATTTGAGTATTAATTTGTTTTTGGTTTGTGTGGACAGAGTTCAATGAGGGGGCATTGTTGGCATCTTGGTCGTTGTGCTTTACATGTGTTTCTCCCGTGCTTGATTAATAGCAGGTGGAGTGCATAGATTATGTTGGTGGGAGTGGCCTTCTCTAATAGTATGTGTGCCTTTTCGCGTGATGTTTTTTTTGGGATGAGGCCTAGTCTTCTGGAAACCCTATAGATGTGTGTATCAACTGGGAACGCAGCCATATTCATGGAGAAACATAGGACAACTGCTGCTGTTTTTGGACCTACTCCGGTTATTGATGTAAGGTAGTTTCTGGCATCGTCAAGGGACATCTCTTTCAGAAAGCCGATAGAGAATTTTTTGTTGTCGCGCTTTATCTTTTTGAGTGCTGATTTTATGTACTGCGCCTTGGTCTTGGAAAGGCCACCTACCCTTATAGCCCTCTGTATCTTTTGTGTTCTGGCAGATAGGAGGGAACCCCATGTGGGAAACGCGGTTTTGAGCCGTGCGTATGCCCTGTCTCGGTTTGTATCAGAAGTATTCTGAGAAAGGATTGTTAGGATTAGGGTTTCTAGTGGATCGTGTTTTTTGTGTTTTGGGATTCCGTATGGCGTAGCAAGAAGTTTGTAGACCCTGTTAATCTTCCCTCGCATTGAATCACTTAAACTAGCGAGCCATTTTGATGTCGTCTTCTGTGACTGTGACTCTGCCAGCGTGCTTTGCGAGTTTCACTGCTTTTGAGGAGATGGTCACTGCCCGTTCCTGAAGGACCGATGCCAGCTCCCTTGCAGCTGTTTCACTCACACGTTCTGCCCCGGCTTTCTTGATGAGCCTCTCGATTGGGGCCAATGGAAGGTCGCTGCGTGTTTTTTGGGATGAACGCTTTGATAACTTTTTCTTTCTTCTGGGCACAAAACCACCGAATCCTTTTTCATATTTGTTCTTTTAAACTTTTTGAATTTGTGGTTCTGTGGAAAACGGACGTGGGGGTTGATATTGGCGATGTTGCTTTGAACATTCTTACAGAACCGTTGTTGTGGGTGTTTGTATGAATGTGGAAAGGCAATCCGGATATTCAGCCAATTGTTGTTGAACGGTGTGGCTTCCCAAGAAGTGCTTTCAGTATGTTTCCGGGTATCTTTCCCCCTGCAATCTCGCATTTCACCCCATTGGCAGAAAGACGATACAATGAGCCGACCTTGTGTATCATCCCTCCAGTTACGTCAGTTTCTGACGCACCGGAGAGCAGGGGTTTGATTTCGTAGAAATTCCCGGATGTTATCTTGGGTATTGGTTCAACACTCTTCTTCTTTTTCGGGTCGCCGGTGTATACCATGTCGACACGCGTTGCCATTATCACACGCGCTGCACCTAATTCGAGTGCAAGATACGAGAGGACTTGTTCTGTTGAAAGGATTGCTATTCCCTGTTGGATGTCGAGGACTGGATCCCCGTAAACCACTGGTACTATGTTGTTCTTCATGGCTGTGAGGATTGGTTGCGGGAACGCCATCTCAATATCTCCCTTCCTTGTGATTATCCAGGATGACGGGGGGAACACCGCAGCCTTCACTCCTACTTTTAGTAGCGCAGACATAACAATGCGGTTGAGCCTTGCCGCAGCGTCCTGTGTCCGTGTGAATCCAGTTATGCTCTTCTTGTTGATTATCCCCTTATGCACAGAGTATCTCTTCGCCGGAACGTGTGGGAATGACCCGCCGCCATGGCCTATCAGCAGGTGCATTGGCTTCTTGTCAAGTGCGCTCTTTATCTCCTTTGCGAGCCGGTTTATTGTCCGCACATCCGCTTTTAGGGGTTTGTTCTTGAATGTGATAAGGCTTCCCCCGAGTTTTAAAAATACTGTTTCCATTCATTCACCAACCGTTATCTTTCCTGTGCTGCCATCAACTGTAACCCTGTCTCCGTCCCTTATGTTCTCCAGTGGTTTTTCCGGCTTGTCCACCATGGGTATTTCTGAGATTATCGCTCCAACTGCGACTATTGGTTCAGAAAGCCTGTTGATGATTGCAGCTGGTGCCTTGCCGTTCTTCTTAAGCCGGTATAGCGTATAGGAGCCTACTGTGGAGCCTTTGCCTCTTGGGAATATTAGAACTTTACCAGAGATTCTCTTTCCTTCCAATGGGTGGCCTTTCTCGATGACCTCCCCTGTGTCCGGGTCAACTCCGCCGAAAAAGGAGATGGGCTGTGTTGAAACTAGTGCTTCTGCTGTTGCCTGGCCCTTTGATATTCTTCTGCAATCTATTGTCTCCATTTTCCAGTCACCGCTGCGTTCATGCATTCTTCAGTTGTGCCTATAAGGGTCATAAAATTGTTGTTTCCCCTTCCATAATAGCATCCCTTCGCGGAGTTGGTCGCAAGGCATTTGAACCTGCCCTTAAGTGGGGCCACTGCAAGGCAGGTATCGCATGCGATTCTTGCGCCTGCATCGCGTATCATTTTTATGTATCCCTTCCTGTCCGCTTCCCGTTTCACCTCCCTTGAGAGGGTTATCCAGGTCTCGATATTCACCTTTTTGCCTTTCAGGAGCAAAGCTATCTTCTCAACTTCATCTATGGAACAATGGGGGCAGCCCAGTGAGACGAAGTCTGGATCCTTTCCGTCCGTAAGCGCACCGAGAGCGTCCTCGATGTCCCGGCGCGTGACCTCGATCGATTCTTTTGGAATCGTTGTCTTGTTTGGGGTTATGCCTTCCATGTGGAACATGGGTGTGCCCCCGAATGTTGCTATGGATGCGCAAAGGCTCTTTAGCTCAGGTATCCCCGCTGCCTTGATGCCATGTATTAGTGGGATTTCATTGCCTATCGCCTTTCCGATTACATACCCCAGCGCGCCGAAATCATCTATTGAATCCAATGTTGCATTCACAATAACGGATTTTGTGGCCTGTCTGTTGTCATCTAAGTGCATGTTGTAGTTTGGGGTTCTGCCTGTCAACGCAGCTGAGAGTGCTGATGGGCCCCCCTCCCTGTTTGTATATGCGCCTATTATGGAGTTCGCGTATGCAACTGCGGATGACTCGCTCCATGCTATGTGGTCCCCAAGCGTTGGGTTGTTGCCAGCCAGATAGGGGGTGCAGGTAAGTGTTGGGGTTATGCCCATCTTGACAAATGTGTCGACCACTAACTTCTGTTTGTGGGCAAACTCCGGGTCGATGCCTAGTTCCTTCCATCCCTCCATGTCCATGCCGGCTGGGTTGAGCGTTGTGTTAACGCATACCTGTCCATCCTCTGCAAGTTCCGAAAGGAATTCCAAGCCTGCGTCCCCGAGATTGTAGTATGACACACCGGCCACTTGAACGGAGGTCACTGGGATGAGTCGGTCTGCGCCATAGATATCCCCGAGTGCTGTGAGGATCTCCATTGCTTTCTGGACTGCTCGGCCATTCTCACCAGCGGACATCTTCTCTTCTTCCTTAGTCAGTTTCACCCCATCACCCAAGCACCGTAAATATGCGATTGATATTGCTCTTGTGTCTTCCGAAGTCAGTACCCCATATTGATTCTGTCCCCCCCGCTATTGCGAGAACTTGTGTTTGGTTCGATTTTCTGAAAAGCTTTGCGAACACCATGGACTTGCGGGCACCGTGGGAAAAGAGGCCAAGAAACCCACCACCAGAGAACATGCCGGTTAAAAACACCATCTCTGCCTCGTCTTTGCTTTTGTTCTCGAACAGGAGCTTCCAGTCTGGCTGGGTTTTGAGTTTCACGTAAACTGTCTCCAGATCAAAGGGAACGATCTCTTTTCTTTCATGGGATTCGGCCATTCAGACACCCCTGTTTGTATAATCCTCAATCCTCACTTTTGGGAACTGAACCTTCTCGAAATCCTTCGCTTTTTCTCCAAGTGGCTTTGTGGCATCAATACCCCATTTGGTGGTCTTCCGTGTGCTGGGGTCTGCAGATGGGTCCAGTGAGGAGCCCTTCTCGTTTGGTTTCACCACAATGTCGCGGTCTGCCTGGACCCTTGTCGCTATGGCCCATTCCACATCAAACGGATCCAATAGGTCTATGTCCTTGTCCACAACAACAACGCGTTTCATTGACTTGTGTCCCTTGAATGCCGCATCTATTGCCTTCCTCCCGTCAGTCTCCCCTTCTTTCTCTATTTGGATAACCCCGTGGAGCCAGCTGCCGCCCCCCAATGTGAGATAGACGTTCTTGCATGAGCAGACTTTATTGACCTCTTGGTAGATCGTTGGCTCACGGGGCATGCCCATAAGAACCTTGTGTTCTGATGCTCCTGGGAGGAGGGCTTGGTAGTATGCATCGTCCCTATATGAAACGCGTTTTATTTCCATTACTGGCTGCTGCCTTATGATGTCATGCGTTCCGGTAAGGTCAACAAAACGCCCTTCTGGTGCTGTGTTTTTTGTGATGCGACCTTCTATTATTATCTCTGCTTCCGTTGGAACTGGGATGTTATATGTGGGTGATGGGGACACGGTGAATGCCTCTAGGCTGTTTGCAATCGACATCTCGTCAAAACCCACATCAACAGAGGTCGCTGCAGCAATCATAAATGGAGCTGAACCGCCGATTGCTATTGCCACGTCAAGCTCGCCGCCGTTTCTCTTTATGAACTCGTTCAGGTGACGGGGGAGAATGCGGAGGGCCATGTGTGTCTCATCGATGACCATCATCCTATGGAATGAGAGGTTCCCACCGAACTCCTTGTCTTTTGATATTACGACACCTGAAGAGATGTATGGTCCGCCGTCTCCCTTGCAATGGGTGAGTATGGGTATTTGGGATATGTCTTGCGCAGAATTGTCGTTGAACGGCGCTTCTGGTGTTTGGTCTGGTTTCTCTGGGTTCTCGATTGCATCTGCCATCTTGAACAGGAGGTTTGCCGGTTCGGTCTTTAAGTACCTGGCAACAAGCTCGCGGGATGAATATGTGTTCCCCACGACTTTCATCTGATAATCATCCACCTTCTCGAACAGCACTGGTCTACCATCCAGTTCTTTCATGATGCCGGGGATTTCGTATTTCGCAGATACCTGTCTTGTGATCTTAACGATCTCCCCCTCAGAAATTAAGTGTTTGAGGAATTCCCTAAACATGTTTCCACCCCAAGTATTTCTTATGTGTTACATTCAATTGGTCAAGAATTCTGCCCACGATAAAATCAACAACGTCTGATATCTTCTTTGGTTTTGGATAGAATGCCGGGGATGCTGGAAGGATTACTGTCCCCAAACGCGAGAGCTTAAGCATATTCTCTATGTGAATTGCATTTATTGGCGTTTCCCTTGGAACAAGAATCAGTTTTCTATGTTCCTTTAAGGCAACGTCCGCAGCCCTGCAGAGTAGGTTTTCTGAATATCCGTTGGCTATGGCAGAAAGCGTCTTCATCGTGCATGGACATATGACCATGGCATCAAAAACAAATGAGCCGGATGCAAGTGGTGAATCGAACGAACCATCATCGTGGATTCTTGCGTGTTTTGAAAGCTCCCTAATCTGCCTCTTGGTGTCCCCAACCTCCTCTTCGATGAGTTTCTTGGATGAATCTGAAAGGATTATGTGGAGTTCGTGCGCCCTCAACGCCTTGGCTAATGAAAGCCCATAAATGACCCCGGATGCACCGGTGATTCCAAGAACTATTCTCATCTAATCCACTTTCGTCTTATTGTGATATCTCTTCATTGCGGCCTTTATATCACGAACGGCCTTCCTGAGGGAGTTTATCTCAACATATTTTAATACTAATTCATATCCTGTTCCCCCGGGGGTATCGATGGATATCGTGCCTATTCCAATGAACCGGTCAGATAATGTCCTGTTTATTGTCAAGTTATCGATGTTGGCGATTGGAATGGAGCGCGTTGTCCTGTTTATTATACCACCACGGACTATGATTTCCTCTTTGGATATCAAGTAGTGGTGCCTTTGTTCTGTTATCATGAAGGAAACGACCATTGGTGTTGAAAGCCCCACCGGGAGGGCGAATACAATTAGTGATATGATTATGCTCTGGGATAGGATGAACATGATGCCTGAGAAGATTGTGCATATCAGAATAATTGCCATAAACCACATGTAAATTCTCTTGAAGTACGGACGTAATTCTGTTGGCATCCATCTACCCGGTTTATATTTAGCTGCTGATTTTTTTAATGTTTTGCGAAGCGGTTCCGTTAAGTTAAGTTTGGTCCCGGGTTTCGGGTCTTGGGCTGGTGTAATGTATATATTTGTTAGAAACGGATAATTAGATATGGAAAAACGCAGAAATGCTGTTGCAAGCGCCCCAACCAAATTAATCCTGTTTGGGGAGCATTTTGTGGTCTATGGTGCCCCTGGAATCGCTATCCCGATAGGGTTGCGGAACTACGTTGAGGTGGAACTGGTTTCTGGAGAACCTGGATTCGAATTATTCTGGGCTGGGAGGAGGATTGGGGTTGACACCGAAGGTGTGGTTGGGGGGGATTATGGTCTAAGGGCTTTTGGGGCTGCATATAAGTTCTTATTGGGGAGAAATCTTGCGCGTGATGCAAGGTTCAAGGCGATTGTGCGGGAGGGGGGCGCTTGCAAGGGGATGGGAAATAGCTCCTCTATTGGGGCTGCACTTGGTTTGGCTTTAGCAGAGGCCGGTGGTTTCGGGATCAGCAATGAAGATGTTTTTGAATGTGCGCAGTGTGTTGACGAGGTGGCCCATGGTGGAAGGCCTAGTGGTATTGACGCTAGGACTGTTGTTGAAGGAAAGATTCAAAAGTTCGTGCGCCGGTTTTCCCCAGATTCATTTGGGTTTGAGGAGATTGTGTTTGAGTTGCCAGATGAGTATGGTTTTGTTGTTATTGATACGTTTAAGGGCCGCAGATCAACAACTGGAGCACTTGTTAAAACCTTTGGGTGTTCTGTTGGAGCCCCAGATGGACCGAAAAGCATATCCAACGAACAGAGGGAACTGATAACTGGCCCATATGTGAAGATGTACAACTCAGTTGTTGAGCATATAAGGGGTGGGAATGTCAGAGCACTTGGTGATTCAATGAATAGGAATCATGAATTACTATTGAGAAGAGGCGTTTCTACAGAGGATATCGAATATGTTCGGAGAACCTGTTTGGATATTGGTGTGTTTGGAGTGAAAATAAGCGGCGCGGGGGGTCTTGGTGGTGCCGTACTTGTTTTGGCACGTGATGATGATATTGAGGAAATCATTGATAGAATAAAGGGAATTGGATTCAATGCCTTTGGGGTTAATGTTGCAGAAAAAGGAGTCTGTTTGGAGTAGTTGCCTATTTTTTGTCTTCCTTTCGCTTGATTATACAGATGTCCTCTAGTGATACGCCCTCGTCGATACTACCTAAGTATTGCTCCATTTCCTTGTCCCTTTCTTT
Organism: Microcaldota archaeon; assembly: GCA_043814255.1. Classification (GTDB taxonomy): domain Archaea; phylum Micrarchaeota; class Micrarchaeia; order Burarchaeales; family JAKAKT01; genus CAZYPB01. The sequence continues at coordinate 5,105 of JBDRKD010000056.1, read as the reverse complement.
TTTGGACTCTTTTCTTCCCTGGTCCTTCATGTGAAGTATTCTTCTCATTTTATCTTTTGATATGTGTCTCTTTTTCTCTTCGTGGAATTGTCTTTCGAGTTCGATAATTTCTGTGTTGGTTCCTTGTAGTTCCAGCTCTATCTTATCCATTTCTTTTGATGCTTCGCTTATGTCTGATTCCAGATAGGCGAATTTTCTGAAAAGGCGGTCGAGTTTTGTTGCCTCTTGGAGTTCTTGTTGCGTCTGTTTAATCTGCTTCATTAGCTTTCTTTCTAGTTTCAGGGAGGTTGCCTCTGTCTCCACCTTGAATTCCAGAATGTTGACCCTCCTACGCAAGTGCCTGATGTTTGGGCGCCCTTTCCCATCGAGAAGCGTCTTTATAATTTTCAGTTCATAGCTCTTGTAATTTACCTGAGAGCTAATTCTTTTCAGTTTATTGAGGAGTGCTCTTTTTTTAGATTCCAAAGCTTGTTTTCGTTCTCTTGAATCGTTATTATCCAATAAATACACCCTTTGTGTGCGTCAAAAGCCTAGACATTGAGACCGGAAGGTTTATATTCACATTGGTCCCTAATACTAAAGCTTATACTCGTCTTCTAGATCTGCCTTCGGGCAGCAAACTGGTCGCCTTGCCAGCGCGTTGCGCTGGCCTAATTTTCTAAAATATATATGTTGAATGCTGTGGTGATTAGTCGAGGAAATTTATAAACTTATCTCAATGTTTAACGTGGTGTGTATGTGGCAGTTCTAACTATAGATTGCACCAAGTTTGTAAGTGGTGGTGGCCAGATTCTCAGATCAGCTATCTCTTTATCTGCCATCACGCAAAGACGGGTTAATGTCATAAATATACGAAAGAAACGACAGAAACCGGGATTGGGGGCGCAACATGTTGCATGTGTTCAGGCCGCCGTAGAGCTCACTGATGGAAATGCGCGCGGACTGGAGATTGGATCGCAGGAGGTTGAGTTTACCCCGAATGGGATTGTTGGTGGGGAGTATAGGTTTGATGTCGGAACTGCAGGAGCTGTCACTCTTGTTGCACAGTGCATCATTCCCTTGCTTTCCTTTGCAGAGAAGGAGAGTTGGGTTCGGATAACTGGTGGAACACATGTTCGTTGGTCCCCGCCATTCGAGTATGTACGCGACGTGCTCCTTCCGGCCCTTAGGAAATTTGGACAGGATATTGATGTGGACATATTGAGATATGGGTTCTTTCCAAATGGTGGTGGGGAGATTGAATTAAATGGAAAACCAAAGAATCATTTTGTCTCTTCTGATTTTATTACGCGTGGCCGGTTTTTAGGAGTGGAGGGCGTTTCATATTCTTCCAATCTCCCGGGAGGCGTATCTTCACGGCAAGCTGGTGCTGTGATGGCTGTTTTTCCAAAGGCGAGACTAACTGTTGGGCCCGTCGATTCATCATGTCCCGCTTCGGTGGTTGTATTGAGAGGAGTATATGAGAATATTTGTGTTGGGTCATCCGCATTGGGTGAACGGGGGGTTCCTGCGGAGGATGTTGGGTTGGGTGCCGCAGAGGGGTTAAAAAGAGAGTTGAATGTGGGAAGAGGAGTCGATGTGTTTCTTGGTGACCAGATATTGCTTCATTCGTCCCTTGCTGTTGGGAAAACAAAGATTTTGACGAGAGAGATTACCCCTCACATGCGCTCCAACATGGCGTTGATTGAGATGTTCTGTGGTTGTATTTTTAAAATGGGTGAAAGTAAAGAGGTTACTGTTGGGGGTATCGGTTTGAAGAGGGTGGTTCATTGAAAATATTCCTCCTTGATGCAGCGGGGGTTCTCAGCTCAATGGTGTTCGGGGTGCTTGTGCTCTATTTTGGGGGGGAGTATGGAGTGGATTACCTTATGCTCCTGTTTACGTTTCTGATTTTTGGTGTGCTTGCTACAAAATATGGGTCTGGATTGAAAAGGAGAATGGCGCTTTATGAGTATGAGCGGGGGTGGGAGAATGTCGTTGCGAATGGATTGGTTCCAACCCTCTGTGTCATTATGGGGTTTGGTGGTGGATTATCTGGTGCGTATATTGGATCGCTAGCTGCTGTCACAGCAGATAAATTTGCATCAGAGATTGGGGTTCTTGGGGATAAACCGAGGATGTTGTTTGGTTTAAAAGAGGCTAAGAAAGGACAGTCCGGTGCTGTAAGCATTCTTGGGACATTTGCTTCTTTTGATGGTGCGTTGGTGATTGGAATCGCTAGCTACCTGTTATTTTTTGGAGTGTTCGATGCATGGGGCGTTCTTCTGATTACCTGTATTGGTTTCTTTGGAAGTTTTGTGGATAGTGTCTTTGGGATTTTTGAGGAGGGGGGGATAGGAACCAAAGCTTCCACGAATATCATATGCGCAATAACCGGCGCCATATTGGGCCATTTGTTTTTATAAGAAAATAAAGAAAAAGGAGAGGAGTGGAAACTACATTTCCATTCCACCCATGCCTGGTGGCATTCCACCACCTGGTGGGCCACCGGACTTGCCCTTTGATGAAATCATATCATCTATACGGAGCAACATTTGAGCAGCCTCAGATGCACTTGCGATTGCCTGCACTTTGACTTTCAATGGTTCGATAACATCAACCATATTATCAACCTTTCCGGCGTAGACGTTTATTCCAAATGTTTTCCCATCTGGTTTCTTGTGTTTGTTCCTCAACAGAACAAGTGCGTCTATGGCATCCATGCCTGCGCTTTCAGCAAGTGTCCTTGGGATGGTCTCCAATGCGTCTGCAAATGCATTGATGGCTAGTTGCTCTCTTCCACCAACCTCTGTGGAGTATTTGCGGAGCTCCTGTGCCATCTCCATCTCTATGCTTCCTGCACCAACAACATATTTACCAAGTTGGAGCGCGCTTGACACTGCGCCTATACCATCCTTCAGTGCTCTCTCGCCCTCACTGACAACATGCTCTGTTCCGGCCCGTATAAAGATGGTAACGCTCTTTGGGTCTTTGCATTTCTCAACAAAGACCATGTGCTCTCCTGCGATTTTTTTCTCTTTGACAATACCCGCTTTCCCAAGGTCTGACTCCTCTATGTCATCGAGGCTTGTTATAATCTTTGCGTTTGTGGCCCTCGCGAGTTTTTCCATATCGCTCTTCTTCACTCTCCTGACGGCTGCGATGTTCTTCTTCGCAAGGAAGTGTTGCACAACATCATCTATGCCTTTCTGGCAGAATAGGACGTTCGCGCCGCTCTTGTCAATTTTTTCCACCATGTCCTTGAGCATCTTCTCTTCCTGCGCAAGGAATTCACTCATCTGCAGTGGTGAGGTTATCTCTATCTTCGCATCGGTCTCGGTCTTCTCGATTTCTAGTGCTGAGTCGAATAGGAGAATCTTGGCGTTCTCTATTGTTTTAGGCATGTTGGTGTGGACTATCTCCTTGTCAATCAAAACCCCACTAATGAGTTCTGTGTCGCCTATATCACCGCCTTCCTTTTTCTCGATCTTTATGAAATCGTTGTCTATGGTGACTTTTCCATCTTCCTCCTCAGCAACCTGGATGACCGCCTTTACAACGAGTCTTGCAAGGATGTCCTTAGAAGACCCGACACCAACGCTTTTGGAGCCCATTGAAACTGACGCTATCTTCTCCAATAGTGCCGTGTCCTTTAGTGTGATTGGTTTGCTGATTGCTGTCAATACCTCATTACACTTGGTTGATGCTGTCTTGTATCCGTTTATTATTGTGCTTGCATGTATGTCCTGGTCAAGAAGATCTCCTGCTCGTTTTAGGAGTTCTCCCGCTAGCATTGCTGCGGTAGTTGTCCCATCACCGACCTCCTTATCCTGGGTTTTTGCTATCTCAACCAGTATCTTTGCTGCTGGATGCTCAACGTTCATTTCTTCGAGGATTGTCGCCCCATCATTGGTTATGACGATATCTCCAAGCTCTGAAACGAGCATCTTATCCATTCCCTTTGGCCCGAGCGTTGTCCTTATTGCGTTAGCAACTGCTGTCGCAACGGATATGTTTGTGCGTTGGGCATCTTTTCCCAGAAGCCTGTTTGCTCCCTCTGGGAGGATGAGAATCTGTTGTCCCCCTAATTGTCCCGTCATATTCTTTCACCTCAAAATATCTATTGGTTATTATCAGGTATGTAGATTTAATGGATATATGTGACCACAATTTTAAATAGCTTGTGGTGGATTTATTGAGTATGGTCCCCCCACACTTCCGTAAGATGGGTTGTTTTAAGAAAGAACGCTCTGATAGGGCCCGTTATGCTCTTTCTGAAGATCTCGTTTGTGGTGATATAACTAGTGACTCCGTGTTAAGGGACGATTCGGTTGTTGAAGGAAAGATTATCTGTTGTGAGCGATGTGTTGTGGCTGGGCTCCAGGAGGCGGTTGCGGTCATTGGAAAGAATAACTGCACGGTCGGCGTTATTGAAGGTGGGGTGTTAAAGAGGGGCACCGGCGTCATCCATATTAGGATGGAAGTACGGGATCTCCTGAAACGTATTAGGACCGCCCTCAATTATCTATCATATCTATCTGGTCTGGCAACGAACGCACGTAGGTTGGAGAAGCGGTTTGGGGTGAAGAGAGTTGCTGCCTTGAGGAAGACCCATCCTGGTCTGGGGCTTAGTGAGAAGCATGCGCTTCAGATTGGTGGGGTGATGGCACATAGGGTGAACCTTGGGGATTCTATCCTGATAAAAAAGGAGCATATCGCCATTGTCGGAAAGGAGACTGGTTTTAGTAGGAGTAAGGTGATTGAAGAGTGTATAACTCGAGCGAGGACATATATTGTAAGGAGGGGGGTTGGTGCGCGGGGGGTTTTTATCGGGATTGAAGTCGAAAGCCTTGTTGGTGCGCGAGCTGCTGCTGGAACGTCTGTTGATGTCATAATGTTAGATAATGTTGGTAGAAAACGAGTGAAATCACTTGTCAAGGAAATTCGATCGATTAACCAGAACGTTGTGATAGAGGCTTCTGGGGGTTTAAGGGAAGCTGGTGTTGGGGGTTTTCTTGATTGTGGGGTAGATGTGGTTTCTGGAAGTTGTGTCTTTGATGCTGAACCTATTGATTTTACGTTTGTTTTGGGGGTTTGAGGGGGGTCGCTTCCACTATTAAGTTATA
>JBDRKD010000055.1:0-16453 GCA_043814255.1 Microcaldota archaeon | reverse complement strand
CTGTGGTCATTGCCCTCTGCTGCAATATGTTTGATACGTTTATCAATACTGCGGCTGCAATGGCTGCCACCAGAACCATGGCTATGAATATAATCAGGGTTCCGATACCCACTGCGCCTTTCTTAGTTTTCAAATCCATATGGATTCCACCTCTAGTAGATTTAAATCTAATATTGGTATTTAATAGGAGTATTTAAAAGTTGTGGTGATATTTTTTAAATAAACTAAGACCAAAACACAAAATCATCAGCAAATAAGGTTTTCGCCATGGTTACTCACTTGACAACGCCTTGATGCGAATATCATATAACGGCCTCACCTCAAGCAGCATGAGTGCGATGAAAAAGAATATCAGTATAGATGCCCGATCATCGAATTCGAGTATATAGAACGACAGAACTGTAAATAGAAGGCAGAAACAAAATACGAAATATGGGTTCCGCATCAGGTTGCTTCTTCACATGAAACAACGTCCCATCATGCATTTAAAAACATATTGGGCATCCACGTACAGGCCATTGGCACATGGGTGCGGACACTGTAACTAATATAAAGCAAGTGGAAGCACACTATTTGGGAGGCAGATGGTTTCAGTAATCATTGTTGACAACTCAAAGTTCATGCGCGCCATGCTGCGCAAGATGCTTAGTGCAGACCCTGAGATCCAGATCATCGGAGAGGCTGCAGACGGATATGCTGCCATCGAACTGATAGCCAAAAAGATGCCAGAAGTCGTGACTCTGGACCTGCAGATGCCTGGGGTGGATGGACTTACTGTCCTAGCGCGCCTGACAAAGGAGGTGCCGTCTGTTAGGGTTGTCGTTATAAGTGCTTCCACAAAGGAGGGGGCTGAAGCAAGTGCCGAGGCATTGAAACGCGGAGCTGTTGGCATGGTTCAGAAACAATCAGGCACTGCATCCGAAAATATGGATAGTATGAAGCTTGAGCTCTTGCACGCTGTGAAGAATGCCGCCAAGGCCAAACTGATGAGAGACGTCGAGATAACGGATAATATGCTGACGAAGACAAACAGGCTGAAGGAGGACGCGGCGAACCCTGCGAGCAAGGTAGTCGTAATTTGTACCTCGACGGGAGGACCGGGGGAGATCAGGCGCATTGTAACGATGTTCCCGAACAACATCCCTGCGGCAGTGATCATAAACCAGCAGATACACACGAAATTCACAAAGATTCTTATGGAGAATCTCCCATCAACACTTAATGACAGCACTGCGCTCACAGTAAACATTGCGAATGAAGGGGATGTGCTTTGTGAAGGCCAAGTCACTTTCGTGCCAGAAGGCTGCGATATTGTTGTAAACAAGGAGGATGACTGGCTTGTTGTGCATAAGAAACCATTGACCGGGAATGGGGGGGCAAGCTCAGATGTCCTGCTAAAGTCCGTCGCTGAGGCGTGCGGAAAGGGAAGCATCGGTGTCCTTATAACTGGGGAGGGGATGGATGGGGTTGCAGGCCTGAAAAGTCTGAGGCAGGCCGGCGGAACAACGATTGTGCAGGATCCGAGCTGGGGCTGCCCTAGCCCTGAAATGGCAAAAAACGCAGTTGATGCTGACAATGTGGACCATGTGCTGATGATTGATAAGATACCAAAAAAGATAATGGATGTTCTTGAGAGGGGTGATAAGGATGGTGTCAAAGAAGGTTAATCGTGGTGGAAAGGGGGGCCGTAAAAAGTCTGTGCATAAAAAGGCGAAAGACGCAAGTCATTCTCATAGAATAAGTAGTGCGCATGTGCATCACGCTGAAAAGAAACACCATGCTACCCCTCCATCCCACCATAAAGACACCCACCCAAAAAAACATGAAGCGCCGCGTGAACAGAAACACAAAAAAGGAGTTGAATTCGAAGCGCTTCACGAACAGATAAAAAGGCAGTTGAAGAGCAGTAATGATTATGATGGGAAAAAATCGCACAAGAAAAAGGAAGTACACCACAAACCAGAGAAAGATGCCAAAAAAAAGCAGGACAAGAAATTAGTAGTACCTGAGAGACCGGATGCTGTTGAGGAACTGAAAACTGGAGAACCTGCTAGCGAACCAGCAGTTGTTCATGAAACATATGTTGAAAAACACGGGGAAAAGGACAAACCAACGGAAGCGATATTCTCCTTAAGTTCGTTTGAGAAGAGCATGATGGACAAAGTTGATATCGGTAATCGGGGGGATAGAACAGAGATACGTATCTCTGGAGGATTTGGCCTCAATAAGAGGGTAGAACTAACGAGTTCTGAACTCTCAGGTTTCCTGCAAAGCCTGCTTCCGGAAAAGATTAACTCCATGGGTCCTGGAGACAGATTCATGGTGGTTGGATTCACGCTTGATGAGATGAACGACCTGCTCGCTACCGACATCATAGTAGAACCAAAAGGGGAACTCGAGGTTTCTGAAGAAGAGTTGGATGGGAAACTGTGTTTGAACATAGGTGTCATCGGCGAAGGAACATTATTCGATTACTCGGCCCCACAGAGAACAACGGATGACGTCAGGAAAGTTGTGGAGAGAGAGAAACCCTGGATAGAATCAAAACGAAAGGAGATGGCGGGAGAACAGGAAACGGCAGCGCCTGAAGAAATGCAAACTGGGGAGGAGGATGACGATTGGGTTCAGAAGCAAATCCAGATACAGCATGAGGAGGTTGCAAGGATAGCAAAAGAGATGGGGGAATCAATCAGGGCGACATTGCCTGCTGAAATGACTGCAAAAACCGCTCCTGAAGCTGAGGAGAAGCCTGCTGAACAACCGGCTCCTGGTGCTGAAACGAAACCAGAACCGGCTCCTACTACTGAAGCTGAGGAGAAGCCTGCTGAACAACCGGCTCCTGGTGCTGAAACAGCTGCTCCTGCTGGGGAGAAACCTGCCGATGCAGGGGGCGATGATGAGATGGACATGAGCGAATTCATGGATGTATATAAAGAGGAAGCTGTGACATATGTTGAAGCGCTAAATAAACTTCCAACCCTCAAGGATGACCCGAAGAACGCAGAACTCATAAGCGAGATTCACCGCTCCGCACACAGCCTGAAATCGATGAGTACTGCGATGGACTTCATGAACCTATCAAAGATATCAAAATCCCTGGAACTCCTGTTTGCAGCTTATAAGAAAACAGGCTCAATGGATATGGGGAAATATGATATTGTAAAGGAAGGGGTGGATAGGATTAACGAGTTATATGGGGATCTGGGAAACAGTGAGAAGGCAAACGTAGATGAGATTGTAAAAAAGATTGAATCAATAACCCCTGCTTGAGTATGCTTGGTTGGGTGCAGAGTGCGTCACTTGCTCACCATATCTTCCATCCTCTGCTTCTCAATCTTGTCCAGAATTTTATTGAACATCTCTTCACTGACATGGCCGAAGTCCGCGAGGCATTCATCTTTAAGTGAATTGAAAAAGAGCTCCTTCTCGGAATCATTCAAGTCCGATATCCCGATGACCTTTGCCAGTTCCATAATCTCCTTAGGTCCCTCTATGACCTCATAAGGTGAGTCAATGGAAGCAATATCGTGGAATTTCTTCCTCAGTTCATCGAACATAAGAAAGAATTAGGTGGTAAGTAATAAAAAGATTCTAGTCAGATGAGTTTTTCCCACCATTTCGGATTATCTAGATACCAAGAAACAGTCTCGTCCATCGCTTCTTTGAAACCATATTTTGGTTTCCAGCCCAGTTTATGCAGCTTGGTTGAATCAACGGAATATCGCCTATCGTGGCCCAGCCTGTCTGGAACTTTTTGTATAAGGGAAGTCGGTTTATCGAGCTTTTTCAGGATTAGTTCTGTTATCTCCTTGTTGGTTTTTTCATTACCTCCTCCGATGTTATATACCTGCCCTGCTGTTCCTTTCATGAGAACGGTCTCTATTGCCTCGCAATTATCCCACACATGAATCCAATCCCGCACATTGAGTCCGTCTCCGTAGAGTGGTAGTTGGATATCTCTGAATGCATTTGTTATGAATTTAGGTATCAATTTCTCAGGGTGCTGGTATGGTCCAAAGTTGTTTGAGCTTCTTGTTATCAAGGTTGGAACACCATATGTGACATTATATGATCTGCATAGTAAGTCTGCACCTGCTTTACTTGCGGAGTAAGGGCTGTTTGGTTGTAACCAATCGGACTCTTTGAATGAACCTCTTTCTATACTCCCGTAAACCTCATCGGTAGAGATCTGGAGAAAGCGCTCGGTGTTTAGATTCCTTGCTTTTTCCAGTAGAACATAAGTACCATGCATGTTTGTTTTTACGAAGTTCTCTCCGCTCTCTATGGATCTATCCACGTGTGTCTCAGCTGCGAAGTTTACAACAGCCCCACAGTCTTTCATAGCCTTCTCTACAGCTTTGGGGTCGCAGATATCTCCCTTTACATATGAGTAATTGCTCTTGGACTCCAGGTCTTTTGTATTGTCTTTATTACCTGCATATGTTAGTTTATCCAGATTTACTATCTCTAAATCAGGGTGTTTGTCCAGAAGAAAACGAATGAAATTACTGCCAATGAATCCACATCCCCCAGTGACAAGTATCCTGTTTTCCATCTGATTACCCTATGATGCTGGGATCCGTAGGCATCCTTTTGTCTTTGAAATCAAACTCCCCCCTGTACTCATCCGGTTCTTTTGGATTGTATTCTTCAGTTACATAGTTTATGAAATACACTGTTTCAGTTCCAACGTTCTCTGCAGAATGCCATACGTTCGGAGGTATCTTAACTACTTTTAGATTATCCTCCCCAACCTCGACTGCCATCTTCTCCCCCTTGGTGGGGCTGTCGTCTCTCTGATCCTCTATATGGATGACTGCCTTCCCATTTATTACGGTCATGTGGTCTGTCTGTTTCTTGTGGAGGTGCTTCCCTTTTATGACTGCAGGATAGCATGTGCTCACATAAAATTGGCCGAATGCGTTGGGTCCATCTGACTTTATCTTGTCGCTCCCCCTCAATATCTCAAATAGGAACCCCCGCTTGTCCCTGTGTGCTTTCAATTCCTTGATTTCAACTCCATCTATCATCAAACCACCAACATAGAGTTTTCACAAAAATCTTTTATTACTTCTCTCAAGAAAAAAGTTTAAATTAGAGTGGTGGATAGTTGTTATTGTGAAGGTACTTATTATTGGTGGCACTGGACTGTTGGGGAATAATCTCCTAGAACTTGCTAAAGGAAAATTTGAGGTATCTGCCACATACCGCAATCATGCAATCCGCGGGCCGGATTCATACAAACTCGAGGTTACGGATGCGGACGCAGTTAAGAAACTCATAGATGAACTAGAGCCCGGAGCCGTGGTAAACACCACTGCGTTCCATAATGTGGACAAATGCGAGACTGAAAGGGATATGGCGAACGCCGTAAACGTCGATGCGGCAGTAAACATCTCTAATGTGTGCGCCGATGTTGGGGCCCACCACATATACGTCTCGACTGAATATGTCTTCGATGGAAACAAGGGCGCGGCATATGTTGAGGATGACCTGCCAAACCCCCTTGGTTATTATGGCGAGACGAAGCTCATGGCGGAGAAAGCGATAATGGGCGGCGAGGGGGACAACCTCATTGCGAGAACAAGTGTCATATATGGATTGAACGAAACAAAGCTCAATTTCGCGACCTGGGTTATTAGCGAACTTGAGAACGGACGGAGGATTAGGATTATCGATGACCAGGTGGGAAGTCCCACCCTGGCAGGCAACCTCGCGGAAGTTCTCCTGAAATGCATCGAATTGCGTAAAACTGGGATGTACCACATCGCTGGAGGAGAGGCAATAGACAGATATCGATTTACGCTTGAACTGGCGGATGTTTTCGGGTTCGACAAATCGCTGATAACGCCAGTCAATACGTCTGAGTTTGGGCAGAAGGCACGGAGACCCCTCTTTGCCCCGCTAGATGTTGGGAGGATTGAGGAGGAGCTTGAGGTGAAGATGCTGAGGGCAAAAGAGGGCCTTGAGAGGATGAATGAACGAAGATGAGGGGGAGTTTATTGGCTTCTATTCTGATAACCGGTGGGGCTGGATTTATTGGCTCGAATATTGCCGAAGAACTACACATGAGGCACAGCATAACTGTACTCGACAACTTTTCAACTGGCAAACGCGCAAACATGCTGAAATCAACGGGTATAAAGTATGTGGAAGGGGACATCTGCGATGCGCGGATTGTGAGGCGTGCGCTTAAGGGCGTCCAGTATGTGCTCCATCTGGCGGCAATCCCATCAGTTCCGCGCTCGCTCAAACACCCCCTGGAGACGGATAGGGTGAATACTGCGGGGACACTGAACCTACTTGTCGAATCCGCCCGGTCGGAGGTTGACAGGTTCGTATATGCGTCATCATCATCAGTATATGGGGAATCGAAAACTATCCAAAAATGCGAGAGCATGACGCCGGAGCCCATCTCCCCATACGCAGTATCCAAATTGGCCGGGGAGTACTATTGTTCTGTTTTTGCGCGCAACCTTGGACTCTCTACTGTCTGTCTCAGGTACTTCAACGTGTTCGGGTGGAGACAGGACCCAAACTCAGAATACTCTGCAGTAATACCGAAGTTCATCTCCACAATGATTAGGGGGAAGCAGCCCATCATATTCGGTGATGGAAAGCAGACGCGCGATTTCACATATGTGAAGAACATAGTCCACGCGAACAGGCTCGTGATGGAATCAAAGAAGGGAAATGGTGAAGTCTTCAACATCGCCACGGGGAAGAGCCAGAGCCTGACTAGGTTGGTCTCCATACTTAACAAACTTCTTAGAACGCGGCTTAAACCGGTGTATGTGGGAACACGGCCCGGGGATATAGAGCATTCGCTCGCAGACATAGAGAAAGCAAGGGAGACGTTTGGCTATAACCCAAAGTGGAACTTTGAGGTTGGGCTTGAGGATACAGTCCAGTGGTACATGAAAAAATGAAGATGCCGCGGTGAATGGATGGGGGAAACAGATGGAACTGTTTGTGTTGTGGGTCTGGGTTATGTCGGCCTTCATATCGCAGTCGCGTGCTCCAAGAGGGGTTTTGAGGTAATCGGTTACGACATCTCGCAAGAGAGAATAGATGCCCTTATGGAAGGCCGTGACGTATCTGGGGAATTGTCCAGGCAAGAACTCAATGATATTGGGATAGATTTCACAACGAACCCAAAAGGGATTGGGCTTGCCGATTATGTCATCATGGCCCTGCCGACCACGCTCACTAAGAAGAATGATCCTGACCTCGGCCCGTTGAAAGAGGCAAGCGCTGTTGTTGGGAAAAACCTCAAGGAAGGAGCGCTGGTCATAGTCGAATCCTCCGTTTATCCCGGCGTTACCGAAGGGGTGGTCCTTCCGATTATCGAGCGGGAAAGTGGATTGAAATGCCCTGGTGGTTTTAAGATCGCCTATTCTCCTGAACGGGTCAACCCAGGGGACAGAAAACATGTATTTGAGGGCATTGTAAAGGTTGTCGGTGGGATTGATGAAGAATCATGTGAAATGGCTTCTAGATTATACTCTAGGATCATTGACGCCGGAACGTTTAAGGCAAAGGATATTAAGACAGCCGAAGCCGCAAAAATCATCGAAAACATACAGAGGGATATCAACATCGCGCTGATGAATGAGTTCTCGTTGATATTCAGAAAGATGGGCATTTCCACTAGAGATGTTGTGGCTGCGGCAGAAACGAAATGGAATTTCATGCCGTTCAAGCCAGGGTTGGTTGGGGGACACTGCGTTCCGGTGAATCCATTCTACTTGACATACGCAGCGCGTAAGGCAGGCTATGAGCCCAAAGTCATGCTGTCCGGAAGGGAAACGAACGACAGCATGCCCAGTGAGATAGTTAATCTGGTTAGGGAATCGCTATCGGAGATTCGCGGTTCGAGGATTCTCTTAATGGGCCTTACTTTTAAGGAGAACATACAGGACCCGTGCGCCTCGCCAGTAAAAAAGATAATTGAATCGCTAAGGGAGCTGGGGGCTGAGGTCGTTGCGCTCGAGCCGAACCTTACTGAAAAGCAAGTGATGGATGGGTTCGGTGTGCCAAAAGCAGAAAGTATTGGCGATGTTGGAACTGTCGATTGTGTTGTGTTGTGCACGGCGCATGATGCGTTTGGAACGATTTCAGAGAAACAGATATCTGATTCCTGCGGTAAACCTGTTCTTGTTGACGTACGTGGCTTCTACGATGGTAAAAAAGCAGAGGATGCTGGAATCACCTACATCTGCCTCTGAGCAGATTTTCACCTTTTGATGAACATTATGTGATTCACTGCAACCCTGAAAAGAACATATGCGTCATGGAACGAACCGATGCCCCCGATGATTTTAAGAACTGCCTTCGGGCGAAGGTACCACGCGAGGTACGCCCTCTTTATTGCCTTCAGTATATCCTTATCGCTGAACTCTGGATAGCTGACTGCTGGAGAATAGTTCTGGTCATATTGCTCCCATCTCTCTGCGACCAGCCATCCCTTCTCCTTGGCCTCCTTGTAAAACAACGTCCCTGGGTATGGGGTCCCAATTGCGAAATTAACGAGATCCAGATCCAGTCTCTTTGATAGTTCTATTGTCTCATTAACTGTCTGGCTGTTCTCTCCAGGAAGGCCGATAATGAAATACCCCCAGATTTTTATCCCCGCCCGTTTGGTCAGCGTGACTGCAGTCTCTATTTGCTCTCTGTTTATCCCCTTAGATACGTTGTCCAGTACTGCCTGGGACCCTGACTCTATCCCATACGCTATCATCCAACAGCCCGCCTTTTTCATCCATGATAATTTCTCCTCATTAACAGTATCGACCCTGCTGTTGCACACCCATCTCATGCCAAGCTTTTCCTCGACCATTTTTTTACACAGTGTTATAAGGACTTCCCGGTCAATTGTAAAGACATCCGTATGGAACATGAAGTTCCTCACACCTATGCCCTTGAGGTAACGCAGTTCCCTTATTATGCTCTCCGCGCTTCTCACCCGAACTTTCCATTTCCAAGTAACTGGGGAGCGGCAGAATGTGCATCTGTATGGGCAGCCGCGGCTTGCAACGATGAAGGTATAACGCTTGCCTATGAATGGGAGATTGTATCGATGTATCGGAAGCAGCTCGTGAAGGGGAATCGGTAACTCCTCCAGGTCTGTAAGTGGCCTTTCCGGCGTGACTACTATGTTCCCATCTCTCCTGAAAGCGATTCCCTTCACCTTTCGCGGGTCTTTTCCATCCTCTATGGTGTCGATTAGTTCTCGCAGGGTTTCCTCTGCCTCTCCGATTAGGATATAGTCAACATGGGTGAATCCTTCAAGCGTTTCTTCTGGGATTGCAGTCACGTGGGGGCCGACTGCGATTGTCACCCCTCCGTTCCTCTTTGCTGATTCGGCAACACGCATGTCGTTCCCGAGAGTTGAACTTATCACATTAAAGAGCACATAATCTGGCTTCCGTTCCTCAAGTTCTTTCTCAAACTCTGGCCAGTACATGTCAAGACCTATGCAGTCAATCACATCCACATCATGCGTCGGCTTCATGACTGCCGCGAGGTATGCTAGACTCGTCTGGGGCCATATTGTATTCTCCATGCTTTTCCTGCCAGACCTGTCCAAATCCCGTATTATCACTTCACCTCTCCTTGTAGCTGGTGGATTTATGAATAGTATTGACTTCATAGAATCATTCCTTATGTGCAATCACAAGCACCGCCCAGGAATGCCTCTTCACTCCAGGTATGTGGGAGATATGTTCATCCAGCTTTATAAGCAGGGGTGCGATAGAAGCACCAAATGGCATGTATTTGAATAGATCGAACACGTCTGGGAAACCGATAAGGGGGTATGCCAAATAGCCGAAGTACCTCACTTCCGAAATCTTCAGTGCCGAATCCTCTATCATTGAAAGGAATTCTGTTCGGTTGAATGCCTTGTGCGTCTCTGAGAAGTGACCTGAATTTCTGGAAATCCTCCTTGGCAATGTGGAGAGGATTGAGGATATGGGCTCTGAAAATATTGCCTTTCCGCCCTCCCTTAGGACGCGGGATACCTCGGAAATCCCTTTCTCAGGGCGTGGTAGGTGATGGAGGTGGCCCCTGCATATAACTGCATCGAAAACGCAATCCCTGAAAGGGAGTTGTTCACTGTTAGCATTGAGTACCTGATGCATCTTCTTTGAAGCCCTAAAACACATTCCCATGGAGATGTCCACCCCAACGACATCTTCTGAGGGCATTTGCGCCGCGAGCTCTCCGGTACCGCACCCATCATCCAAAACCAGGTCAGTCTTTGATAGATATTCCACTATTTGCTTCGACCACCAGTCGTGGTATGCTCGAGAATAGCTCCGGGCATACCGTATGTTATCGTAATCCTCGCCCGCCGCATCCTGAATCTCTGCCTCGTTTTTGGAGAAGTTCCCGGATATCAGCTGCGGGATTCTGTCAACCACGTGGTAGTTTGCATTGCACTTCTTGCATTTCAGTAAATCGTCTCCCCCTGCCAGTGACGACAAACATGCAGGACATACGAATTCCAGTCTATTTGTGGACAATAGGTGCACCTTGCCATATGTGTATTGCTGCGCTCTCAAAGCGAACTGCCGAAATCATGTACCAATTAACTGAACACTTAAATAAATATACACATAAAGAGAGATGTTGGTGAAAGTGTGAAAATCTCGGTAATCATGCCTGCATACAATGAGGAAAAACACATAGCAACCGTAATAGAGGGAGTAAAGGCCCTTTACGACTATGAATTGATTGTCGTGGATGATGGCTCATCCGATAATACGGCAGAGGAGGCAAAGAAAGCGGGAGCTATTGTGATCTCCCACCCATACAATAAAGGGTATGGTGCTGCCCTGAAGACTGGAACTAGGAATGCCAATGGCGATGTGGTTGTTTACATAGATTCTGACGGCCAGCATGACCCGAAGTATATTGCAGACCTGGTAAAACACATTGATAAGTATGATATGGTCGTTGGGGCGCGGCAGTGGGACAAATCGAGGGTAATGTGGTACAGGAGACCGGCAAAATGGTTCCTGAGAAAGCTAGCTAGTTTCCTCTCTGGGAAACACATACCCGACCTCAACTCGGGTTACAGGGCTATCAGAAAAGACATTGTGGATGAGTTCATGTATCTGCTCCCCAATGGATTCTCGCTGACCACAACCATAACCATAGCTGCCTTCAAGGCTGGTTATGATGTAAGATATGTGCCGATAGTAACGACCTCTGAAAAAGAAAAGAGCAAGATAAGGCCTTTCAGGGATGGGAGTCGGTTTATCATGCTGATAATCAGGACGATAATGTTGTTCGACCCATTGAAGATATTCCTTCCCGCGAGCCTTTTAGTGTTCCTGGCCGGAGCGAGCATATTCGCATATGAATACATAACATCGCTGAATGTTGGAGAGTTCTCTGCCCTGCTCATAAGCACATCAATACTCATATTCTTCTTCGGGCTTCTTGCTGAGCAGACATCGTTCATGAGAAGGGAACCGAGAGAGCGTTGAGCTAGGGAGGTAGTATGCCCTCCATCATCTTATTGGCCTTTCTGTAAGCGGATAGTGTCCCTATATCCAACCAGTAGTGTGGGGAGTATACCATGCCTGCCATCTTACCTTCCCTGGCGAGTTTCGGGAATACTGACTGTTCGAGTTTTATCTTCTTGTCAGGCACATAGTCAAGAACATCCGGTTCTAGAACGTAGTATCCAGCATTTGCAAGGTTCGAACTGGGTTTGTTCTTGGGCTTTTCAACGAAGTTCGTCACCACGTTGTCATCCAGTTCCGCAATCCCAAAACGACCCACTTCGTCCCATGGTACCTTGAACAATGCAAGCGTGACTTTCTTCTTCATCTTCCTGTGGAACTGTAGGAGCTTGCCCACATTTATCTTTGTAACATTGTCACCATATGCAACGACCAACGGCCCCTCCAGCGATTTCTCAATCCTCACTATTTTCAAATCCCCGCCAGTTTCCCAGCACAACGTGTGGACAGTTTCTATATGTATGTTGTCTCTCGGGGTTTTATCTAGATAATTCTTGATTACTGATGACCAGTTCGAAACTGCGACATATATCGTGTCTATTTCCTTTGCTGTGCATATGTTGTCTATAACATAATCTATGACTGGCTTTCCGCCGACTGGAAGCAATGGCTTTGGTATCCCATATGTAAGTGGCCTCAACCTAGTTCCTTTCCCTGCCGCAAGTATTATTGCGGTTATTCTGCTGTCCTTTGTTTTGTTAACCATCCACGCTCACCTATAAATGTGTTCATCGACTCTGCACTTTTATTAAAGTATTGGCTATCGATATTAAGGTTTTCCCTTGTGAATGTTTCCTCCGCTTCCTTGATGCTCTCGGAATCAATGTTCCGGATGGCATCTGCCCATCTTTTCACACCATAATCGGACATCCTCCATTTCGCTGGCAGGTAATCGGACGCCCCTACACTCTCCGATGCAAGGACCGGTGTTGATGTGGAAAGGGCTTCGACTATCACGAACGCAATTGGGTCGCTGAATGCAGGGTGTATGAGAACCTTCGCTTTCCCATAATAATCCCTGAATAGTTTCTCTCTTGTCTCGACGAAATCGATTATCTCAAGGTTGCCTACCCCAGAAGCCTTCTCCTTTACCATATCTGACAGCGGTCCTTTCCCGACCACAACAAAGTGCTCGTCTTTTAGTTCCTTCGCCAGATCTACTGCAAATGTTGGGTTCTTGGTCTCAATCATCTTTCCAGTAAAAAGTATGATGTCCCTGTTCCTGCTTCCCCGCCTCTTTGTTTCGGCAGGAGGTACGTGGAAGGATGTGAATGACCTGTTGCTCAGGAAACGATGGGTTCTCTTTGTGAGTGAGATGAACGGATAATTCCTGAATGGGAAAAGGAGTGCTCCGATGGCGATGTCCTTCACAGTACTTTTCTTGGAATACTCCTCGACCATGAATGCAGGAATGCCTTTCAGCCTGGCCCCCCATGTCTCAATCGCCATTATCGGTGAGGGTAGGATGTACATGTTCTCTTTTGTGAGTTCCATCTCCAATTTCTGGATGTGGAAGGATTTGGTTCTGAATATCTGTTTTGTTTTTTTGCTGTAGTCCTCAACTTTCCTTACATCTATCCCCCTGATGTTCCTGAACACTTTGAGCAGGCTGTTATAGACGGGGTGCTCATAAAGACAAACATATGCGTCCATGGTATGATTTCGCAGTTCACTTTAAAATAGTGATTGGGTATTAGCTACAACGGGAACTTTGATGTGCGGAATAAACGGCTTCAACTGGAAAGACGAAGGGCTTGCGAAGAGAATGAATGATGCGATAAGGCATAGGGGACCAGATGGAGATGGCATATATTCTGACAAGCACCTGAGCCTTGGACACCTGAGACTGGCCATCATAGACCTGAGCGAGAGGGGCAAGCAGCCCATGCATTACTCAAAAGAAAAAAGGAAAGTAATCATCGTGTACAATGGAGAGATATACAATTTCCAGGAGATAAGGGAGGAATTGGTTAAGAAAGGGTATGAGTTCAAAACCAATACAGACACAGAAGTTGTGCTCGCGTCCTACCTGGAGCATGGTTTTGATTGCGTGGATAGATTGAACGGGATGTGGGCATTCTGCATATATGACGTAAAAAAAGGAATACTCTTCTGCTCCCGCGACAGGCTCGGGCAGAAGCCTTTTTACTATTACAACAAGGGGGATAAGTTTGTTTTCAGCTCAGAGATAAAGGGCATACTCAAGCACTCCGGTTTAAGGATAAACGCACCAGAGGGCGTTAGTATGGATGGGGTTGACCTGTATTTCTCCACAGGATTCATACCTGCCCCACATACAATATATAAGAACGTATTCAAGTTGGAGGCAAGGCAGAACCTTGTATTCGACCTGAAAAAGGGAATGGTAACAAAGAAATGGTACTATTATGAGCCTCCGGAATATTCCCCGGAGTACGATAGGAAGAAAATCATGGAGGGGGCAGAGGAACTGTTCGAGGATTCTGTGAAACTGAGGATGATATCTGATGTCCCTATTGGTGCCTTCCTGAGCGGAGGACTTGACAGCTCGGCCACTGTTGCATGCATGTCAAGGTTTGTTGACCTTGAGAAACTCCATACGTTCTCGATTGGGTTTGAGGGAAAATACGACGAATCTTCGTACATCGATGTGGTGAAGGGGCATCTGAAGACCGTCCACCATCATTATTATTTCAATGAGGATGATTTTGAGAACAACCTGGATGTATTGGCCTGGGTGTATGATGAGCCTTTCGGTGATTACAGTGGGTTCCCCACATATGTGGTTTCTGGGATTGCAAGGAAAGAGATAACTGTAGCTCTAAGCGGGGATGGGGGGGACGAGATATTTGCGGGCTACATGACTCCACAGGTGGGGCTGGTTATTGAGAAGGCTAGGCGTCTTCCGTTGATGATCAGAAAGGCCCTCTCACGCATTATTCCAAACATAAAGCTCCTTAAACTCTCAATGTTTAGGGAGTTGTTCAGGGTCTCTTCATTGCCCAAAAACAAGTATTTTGAGGAGGCGATGAGGGAACGCCATTACAGGCCAGATGTCTATAACAAGTGGGCATCAGAGAAGCTGACATACTGCCTCAGTAAGACAAATGACAACTTGAGCGAGGCAATAAGGTTGATGGAGCAGCTGTTCCACACATTGCCGGATAAGTTCCTCGTGAAAGTAGATAGGGCGTCAATGGCCCATGCGCTTGAGGTGAGAAGCCCGTTCCTAGATTATAGGTGGATAGATTTCTCGATGAGAATACCCACTGAGTGGAAGGTCTCGCCATTTAAAACAAAAATAATCATGAGGGAGCTCATGGACGGTCTTCTGCCTGATGAGATAATCCATAGGGGAAAACAGGGATTCGCGCCACCTATGCTCGAATGGGCATCCAAGAACGATATTGTTTCCAAATTTGACTTCAATGAGAGGATAGATGAATTCGAGAAAAAGGGAATGTTCTCCCCGGAACTCGCGGGCTTCCTTAGAGCGGCCCTTGCGAACAATGACAAACATCCCGACTATAAGGTGCGGTTGATGTTGTTTGTGCTTTGGAGCAGGAAATGGCTTGAGAACTAGCCCTGTTGCAGGGCAACAAAGAGGTTCCTGTTATTGAGAGAATCCACAGCATCCAGCAGGAACATGGGCAGCGCAAAGAGAGGCCATGGGAGGTTCGATTTGAAGAGCCTTCTGCTGAGCCTCTCGCATGATTCCCGGTATTTTCTCGGTGATGGATAGTCCTTAACCTCCTTCACTCTCGAACCGAAATTATGGATAAAAAACCTCTTGTTAAATCTGAGGAAATGATGCGGTGGGAGGTCCTGAGACTCCCGGAGATTGATAACCAAACGCTCCCTGTTTGGCACAGTCAATATGAGGAATCCACCTTTCTTGAGTACCCCGAATGCTGTTTCAAAAAATTTCTTTGGTTCAGTATTGTGCTCGAGCACTTCTGTTGCTACGATGATGTCGAATTTCGATTTCATTTCTCTGGTGGCCTCTGGCCCGAAAAAACCATTTATGGTGTTTTTAACGCCCCGCTTTCTACAGATTGAAAGGCTCTTGCTATCTACATCTAGGGCA
This sequence comes from Microcaldota archaeon, assembly GCA_043814255.1. Classification (GTDB taxonomy): domain Archaea; phylum Micrarchaeota; class Micrarchaeia; order Burarchaeales; family JAKAKT01; genus CAZYPB01. The sequence continues at coordinate 853 of JBDRKD010000055.1, read as the reverse complement.
TAGTAATTGACACTTTTTATCTTAAGATAATGTGTCAGGGCGCCATAGCTTATGCAGTCCCCGCACCCAACATCAAGTACGCTGATGTTCCCCGTATCAAGCCCCTGTCTCCTTATGAACTCAACTGCCTCCATTGTCCATGGAGGGTATTCTTCCCTGATGCTCCCATGCCATTCCGCATATGCGTCAAGCTTCTCGCACGTATAAACGTCCTCAAACACAAGTGGTAAGAAGAACTCGAGCATGCAATCCCTGCAAGAGAAGTGGTCGTAGTTTTTTGAGTTTATTGGGGATTTGATGTTCCGCAATAATCCTATCCTCTTTGAATTGCAGAATGGGCATTTAGCATTTCCCTTACCAGCATATTCCTTCATAATCACTTCCTCTGGCGGTTTCTGAAAGGACCCTCTTGCCATCAATAACTGGCTTATCTGTTTTTATGTTGGAGAACTGTTTCCAGTCAGTTACCAAAAGGATAGCATCGCTCTTTTCAACCAACCCATCTGGATTTTCACAGTAAGTTATCTTTGGGAATATGGCTTTCATGTGCTCCATCCCCTGCGGGTCGTACGCGAGAACTGTCGCACCGCGCTCGATAAGCCGCTGTATTATTGGGATTGCTGGACTGTCCCTCACATCATCTGTTTCGGGCTTAAATGCAAGGCCCAGTATGCCTATGCTCTTGCCCTTGACCCCAATTCTTTTCTCAAGCATCTCCACCAGTTTCAGCGGCTGTCTTTCATTCACATCAAGCGTTGCCTTGAGCAGTTGCGGAGTGTAGCCCAATCTCTTAGAGAGGAACACCAGTGCGGAAACGTCTTTTGGAAAACAACTGCCCCCAAAACCGCATCCC
>JBDRKD010000054.1:0-8099 GCA_043814255.1 Microcaldota archaeon | reverse complement strand
ATCGGGACCCCAAGCGTTGCCTGTTCGAAGTATCTCGCGTGTTTGCTCTTATCCACAATAGGTTCAATCTCATCTATTTTCGGAAGTGGGTGCAACAGCACGAAATCACTTCTCACCCCATGAAGCTGCTCCTCAGTTATCTTAAATTCCTTCTGAATCTTCTCTGCCTCATAAGGGTCTGCGAACCTTTCCTTTTGTATCCTGCAGATATATGCGACGTCTGCATCCTTCAGGTCAAGATTTTCGCTCTGTTTAATCTCAATTGAGAATTGCTTCTTCACTTCCTCAATAATCCCCCCATCCATTTCAAGTCCTCTTGGTGAAATAAGGGTGACATTCGCACCAAACATCCCCAACCCATAGAGCAGGGAACGCATTGTCCTTGCGTATTTTAGGTCGCCTACCAGATAAACGTTAAGTCCCTTTATGGTTCCTTTGAATTTCTTTATGGCATAGAGGTCAATGAGCGTCTGGGTCGGATGTTGGTTTCCACCATCCCCGCCATTGACTATCGGGTGCATTGCAACTTGGGAGGCCAGCCTGGCGGACCCCTCAAGTTTGTGCCTCATTATAATCAAATCCACATATCCATCTACTGTCCTTATAGTGTCCACAAAACTCTCTCCCTTTGCCATGGATGTGGATGCCACTGATGAGAAGCTTATGAGGTCCGCACCGAGTCTCTGAGCAGCAGTTTCGAACGACATTTTCGTTCGCGTACTTGGCTCAAAAAACAGGGTTGCAACAATGGTGTTTTTCAGAGGTTTTTCTCCATGCCCAACTTTCTCCTCCATCTTAGCAGTAAGTGAAAAAATCTCTTCGATATCCTCGCGTTTCAAATCCCGTATAGAAATAAGATCTTTTCCATTCATCTAGAACCCAGCTAACATTTAGCGACAGTATTTATATAAACCTTTTTCCAAAGTTGGTGCATGGGAGGAAAGATTATCTGTTTTGAGGGAATTGACGGTTCTGGGAAGGGCCACCAAATACACAAATTGCTAGAAGTGTCTCCGGAAGCAGTACTGTATCAATACCCAGACAAGAATTGGGAAATTGGGAAAGTGATAGACTCATTCCTGAAGAAGAGAACAAGACTATCTCCGACACACCAGTTCTTCCTTTATCTCTCAGATATCCTTAAGGACCAGGGAAGAATAAAGGACCAAATTGAGGAGGGAAAGATAATCTTTCTTGACCGCTACATAACCTCGACATTAGTATATCAGGACGCCTCTGGTTTCGAAATGAAAAAAGGAATAAAAATAGTTAAAGAGCTTGATTTCATCGAACCAGACCTGACAATCCTGATCGATATACACCCAGAAATTTCAATAAGCAGAAAGAAAAAACAGAATGGAAAGCTTGAATTCTTCGAAAGAAAATCATTTCTCGAGAAAGTCCGGAAGAACTTCCTAAAGCTTAGAAAAACAGGTACCTTCTCCAAGAGATGGCTATTGGTGGATGGAATGAACCCACCTGATGAAATATCAGAACAGATAAACGAAAGTCTGGAAAAGCTGATGTGCACCAACACAAACTTTTATTAGGCTTAGACCTCTTATTATCCCCTTACTATGCTCCAGTAGTCTAGCTCGGTCAAGGATGTCGGCCTTTCGCATCAGAACTGCAAAAGGGTCCTAATAAAGAAAGCCGATGACCCGGGTTCGAAATAAGGGCACCATGCCCGCCCTTATCAACCCTTCCCCAGCCCTCTTACGAGGGTCCCCATCCAGGAGGTGTTGGTAAGGGATATTAGTTAGTTGCCTTTTGTGAAAATCCCGGCTGGAGCATACTCTTTTTTTTCTATGTAAAACAAGCTTTCTTAAGGGAGAGGGAACATTGTTCTCCACATACGAGTTTATGATTATACCGACGAACAGTTATAACGTTTTGTTCTAGGTCGTGTCGGGGCATACGTAACCTTCAAAGTAGCTGCAAAAATCATCCTTTATCTCCTGGTTCCTCCACGACCAACCAGTATCACAACCACTTCCCCCCATCGATATGCCAAAAGCCATCTTATGGTAGTCTATCTTCCACTTCCCATCCTCTTTTGCAAAGAAGATTGGCCAGCCTTCTTTATGGTTAAAGGGAGGGAAATACATAACAGCTTCATCGTCCCTCACGAGCACGGAAACCGCCTTCCCGACATAGCACTTTCTCTCGTTTCTCATATTCGAGCAGGTCGGGTGAAGTATCTCCAATGATTCTTTGGTAACCAGGGCGTTGTGGAGTTCGATATCGCAGTTCTTCATGGCATCCAGATTTTTGTTAAAAACACCTATCACCGCGCTCTTGTCTCCTTCTGTTAGATAACTGTCTACTGAAGTGACACCCCCATCGGTTCCATCATCTACGGAACCGTTGCAACCAATCACAAAAAACAGACTCAACAACAAACCAAGAACAATGGGCCTCATGATAACTCACCTACTTTATTTTTAATATATTACGGACCCTAATGAATAAAAGGTGGTCACATGGGAAAATTCATGTTGAATGGAAAACAGGTTTCCGAAATATTGAAGATGTTATCGAACGATTTTGGCACCGAAGTAACGCTTGAGAAAGCAATGGCAGCTCTAGAGACAGAGCCAAAAAAGGAACTGGTAGTGCTCTTTACGGATAACTTCGGGCATGTGGATGTGAAGCGGGCCTAATCACAGAATCTCAAAATACCGTTTTATCTCCCAATCGGTCACCTGCCTCTTGTAGTCCTTCCAATCATTGAGTTGCGCGGCCGTCATCCTTTCGAATACATGCCCCCCCAACGTTTCCTTGAGCACAGGATCATTCTGGAGCGCGACAACCGCATCCTTTAACGAATGCGGGAGTGTCTGTATTCTTTTCTTCTCAAGCTCCCCATAACTCATCGTATAAATGTTCTCATCAATAGGCTCAGGCGGCTCGAGCTTATTCTCAATCCCATCAAGCCCAGCCGCGAGCATGGCCGCGAATGCAAGATACGGGTTCGATGATGGGTCGGACGCCCTGAACTCGCACCTCGCAGATGACATCTCCTTCCCCTCACTGTACTTCGGCACCCTTACAAGCGCCGACCTATTAATCCTTCCCCAACACACGTAGACGGGAGCCTCATAACCCGACACAAGTCTCTTGTACGAATTGATCGTTGGCGCAACAACCGCAGAAAGTGCCTGTGCATGCTTCAGCTGGCCGGCAATGAAGTTCTTTCCAAGAGTGGATAGGTTGTACTCGTCATCCTTATCATAGAACGCATTCTCCTTACCTCCCCATAGACTCTGGTGCACATGCATACCAGAGCCATTTATTCCCGAAATAGGTTTCGGCATGAAGGAGGCACGCAATCCAAAATTACGCGCAACTGTCTTTACAGCGGTCTTATATGTCTGCACCCAATCCGCTGCCGAAAGCGCCTCCCCATACTTGAAATCTATCTCGTGTTGCCCAGGCGCGACCTCATGGTGGCTCATCTCAACAGCGAGGCCCATCGATTGCAGGTGGATTACAACCTCCCTCCTCACGTCTGCTGCCATATCCCGTTTCCCAAGGTCGAAATACCCTGCCTTGTCATGGGTCTCCAAACCAGAATCATCACCGTTCTTGAAAAGGAAGAACTCCAACTCAGGACCAACAAAATACGAGAGCCCCATTCCATCCGCTTTCTTGAGAATTTTTTTCAGCACATACCTTGGGTCGCCATCGAACGGCTTTCCTTTCTCAGTGTGCACATCACATATCACCCGCGCGACCTTCCCACCAGTCCATGGGAGCACGGCGTAAGTTCCAATATCCGGCTTCAGGAACATGTCACTCTCACAGACCCTTACAAATCCCTCTATGGAAGACCCGTCGAACCACAACCCATCATCCAGCACATCCTTCATCTTATTGACCGTTATCTCACAGGACTTCACAGTACCCATAATATCTACGAATTCCAAGTCAACGAACTCAACTTCCCTGCTCTCCATATTCTCAATCAATTCATCCTTCTCTGTCACGCAGACACCCCAAAGGGATATCGTTTCACAAAAATATATACTTATTTAATATTTTCTGAACAAATGTTTAGTAAAATTAAGAAAGCTATATAAAAACACAAAAGAATTACAAAAAAAGCTTGAAGGTTGAACAAATGCCACTTGACGGAACGGACAGGCGCATCATCTCAGAGATAAAGCGCTCATCAGCTGGTTCATATAGGAAGATTGCAGTAAGAGTGGGAATCCACCCAGCAACGCTCATAGAGAGGCTCAAAAGGCTTGAGAGGGAAAAAGTAATACTGGGCTACACAGCGTTTATCGATTACTCGAAACTAGGCTACGAGTACATGGCGACGATACAGGTGAGGATTTCTAAAGGGAAGATGCTTGATGTGCAAACAAAAATAAGCAAGCTGAAGGGAGTGGTGTCCGTGTATGACGTCACAGGCGACTACGATTCATTGGTGAGGGTGGTGTGCAAGAGCAGGAGCGAGCTCTCCAGGCTGGTGAAGAAGATTCACGCATTACCTGGAATCGAGCACACGAACACCCAGGTAATACTCAACGTGGTGAAGGACGGACACGATTTCGTGCCCGAATAAACAGTTTAATTATCCTTGTGCAAATGTGAGACTATGAGGGAGCACCTAATACAGCTTCTTTGGCAGGAGCTTGGAAAGGAAGGATTTACTGCATTCGTATGCCCAAACTCAAGGGGCTGTTTCGATGTAGTGGCGAGAAGGGAGTTTCTCCTCCTGATAAAGGTGCTTCAGAACATAGATGCTTTCACCGGGACCCAGGCAGACGACTTAAAAAACATCTCGTCAATGCTCTCAGCGAAGGCATATCTCATCGGAGAGCAGACAAAGGAGTTCATCCTTGATCACGGGGTGATGTATGAGCGCCATGGGGTACCAGCAAGCAATCTCCAGACGTTCAGGGACATAATTTTCGAGAAGAGATTCCCAGAGAGGAGGAAGTTCAGAAGGCTAAGTGTGTGCATAGACCCACAGAAGCTAATCACAAGAAGAAACGAGTTGAAGCTCTCCCTAGAATGTCTTTCCACACGGGCAGGCATAACAAAGAAGACGCTCTATAGATACGAACACGGATCCACCCTTGCAAGCGAAGAGAACCTCAAGAGACTTGAGAATGTGCTCGAGACCAACCTGAAGAAAGGGATGGACCCGTTTTCCAAAATACACCCTGGAAACACATTCGATTTCCATGGGTTCGATGCAATAGAGACCAAGTCAGCCCCATTTCAGGTACTTGGAAAGGAACGGAAGGATGACGATAAGGTATTACTTGGGAAAGAGGCGGACAGGAGAATAATGCTCAAGCGGGCAGAAACATACAGGTGGATATCAAACATAGTGGAATCATACTCCTGTTTCATAGTGAGATCTTCTGCGAAGGACTCCATAGCGGGCATTTCGATAGTTAGGAAAGATGAGCTCCAAGGATTGAAGAAGGCAAGGGAGCTCATCAAGCTCATAGAAGAGCGGGCTGAATAAAAAAAGAGCGGGCCCGAAGGGATTTGAACCCTTACCCCGAGGTCCGAAGCCTCGTCGGCTATCCAGGCTACCACACGGGCCCAAGATCATATGTTCCACTTATAGATTTTCAGTCTTTTGTCATCTTTCATTAATCTAACAACGCCCCAATGCCTCAATCGTCCAATTACCTCATTTGTTGTTCTCCAGTTAGTTTTTGCTTCTATGGATATTTGGCTTACTGAAGCGCCCTCTTTTCTGAATTTTTTAAGTGCGTTGACGACTGAAGATTCTATTTCGTCATAAGCCCTTCTTTTCGACATGGTCATATTATTTGTAGACAGATTTTTAAACATATCCTACTAAATAGTTATGACTATATAGTGTTAATATGAAAAGTGAAGATCTTGCATATTTTATCGGTGTCTTGCATAGCGATGGATGCATCTTCACCTATAGCATCGGAAATAAAACAAGGCACAGATATATTCTGGATGTCGGAAAAAAATCCCTGCCAATGCTAAAAAAGATCAAATACATTTTTCACGAAATATTTGGCAGAACGCCCAAAGTCCGCAAAAAACTCCATAAAAATGAAAAGCCGACGTTTTTGATAGAAGTCAACATCGGGAATTTAAAGGATTCATTTACCAGATTGAAAATTGATAAAGAGAAATTAGCACCCCGGATTAAAGAAAACCAACGTTTCTTTTGTGCTTATCTTGCAGGCGTTATTGATGGCGATGGCGACATATCCCTCAAAAGACCGAAATACCCGCAGTGCAGGATCAGGATTACTGCTGGCGAAGAACTGCCTGGGTTGATGGAATTGATACGACGGCATCTCAAATGCTCCTGTGGTCTTGAAAAGGCCATTGTTTCTACACATTCTTTGCCAAGACCAAAAAAGAAATTTGGTGTAGGATATCGGCATTGTTTTTACGTGTCTCAGAAGAACAGGAAGCTTTTCAAAAAATTTGTCTTGCCGCATATCAATATAAAACACAAAAGACGGAAACTGCTTGACTTTTACAAACTCCAAGAAAAGCGCGCTATCCGTTGCGCCACGGGCCCAACATCAACCATCATTAACTCATTAACATATAAGGAAGTTTCTAGTGGCATACAGTCACAGGAGATAGGTTCAACAGAATAATGCACGCAAGAACCACCGAGCCCCACACCCCTTTGTCCCAGGCAAAGACCTTGCTTCCATCAAGCGGGAACATTGGAATCATATTGAACAAAGCCAGGAATATGTTTACTTGGAAGCCAACAACGAATGCAACGTGCATCAACCTGAAAATAGTTCCGGAACAAGGTACCACCAGTGACATGACTGCGAATATCAAGCCAAGGGCAACGTTCGTCATCGGACCGGCTACGGATATGATCCCATTCTCCTTTCTCGTTATGTACTGGGCATATATATACACCGCGCCCGGAGCCGCGAAAAGGAACCCAGACCCCAGCACTGCGAGCCCAAGCATGATTAACAGCCCAGTTGGCCATGCGCGGTACACGGCATATGCTCCATAGCTCCTTGCGACATAACGGTGCGCAAGTTCGTGAAGCACAAAACCCAGTCCAACAGTAACGAGAGTTATCGGGAACATCACAAAGAATTCGGTGTTGGCTATGCTTGCAATCCCACCACCTACCTGCATTAGTGCGAATGCAAATGCTATCGCAACAACAGACATTATTATCTCTTGCATCTCCAAATTATCCATCCACTCACACCACCGTTATCTCGTTCATCTTCTCCGGTCGTTCCTTGGTCAGCCTGACGCGTGCGGGAGCCACCAGTCCCTCATATGAGACAACAACCCCCTCAGTCATTGTTCCATCGTTCAGCACGATGCCGATCCTATCTCCAATCTTTCCATTCTCAAGTGCAGTGTATATGGATGCGCTAAACATCCACACCGAGGAACCGCTGCTCGCAACAGAAAGGAGAGAGTCGCCTTTCTTGACGCCTCTGATTCGTGGGTAGATGACAAGTATGAGGATTGAGAGACCAACAGCCACAGCGATGAATTTCGCCAAATCCAGAAAATCAAAGCCGAATGGCAGCAGGGCCCACGCTATAAGTGCAATAGCAACCAACCCAAAAAGCCATTTCAAAAATGTCCCGAGCATATAAACTACCTAATATCGTACGAGTACCTTTTCCCCGATATCCGAGATGTCCTCCAGTCTGATATTTATTCTCTGTCCAAACGCCGTTTGTACAATAAGAACGCCCCGCTTCTTGTCAACACCAACAATCGTTCCTACATATGCCCCAATCCGATTGAGCACTTCCTTATTCTCAAGCTTCATCGAATTGGCTATCCCAACGCGTATCCTCTTAACAACAGTTATCGATATTGCACTCAGGAGTATACTGAAGAGTATGGTAAGGACAAAGTCCGAGAAATAGGCATCAGCAACAACCCAATCACTGGCCACAGTGAAAATCAGCCAAAGTACAAGTGTCGTAACTGCATATAACCCATATTTAACAACTTCATACTTCCTCTTTTCGTGCATCAGGTCCACAACCTTCCCGACCAACACCAAGAGCACTGCCCACGGGAACAACAGGAGCGTGCTGCGTATGGTATATGCAGCAATCTTGACTGGATCC
>JBDRKD010000053.1:0-12559 GCA_043814255.1 Microcaldota archaeon | reverse complement strand
AATTCCGTAGGGACATTCTTTTAAACCCACCTAACTAATTCGTCTATAAACGAAGTTCGACGATTGGGAAGCAATCTTTAAGTATCACATGGGGCTTATCTAACTTGTGGTCTGATGGAATCAGGTATGCATCAGGATATTGGGGCGTGCCCAACTACGGCTGGGAGCATGCATCAGGATCTTGAAGAATGCGATGGTTGCGAGTACTGTGAATGATCATGGTAGATGCCCAGTGCTTCTACCTAATTCTGTTAATCTGTTGCTCCTATGGGACATATCCTAGGAGTGCGCTCTGTCGCTTCTGAGGCGACCCCACATCCCAGTATTCGGCATCTATTGACTATCTGAATGATTTACGACGCCTGCTGGGAAAGCTTTTTTAATTCAACGGCATAGAATAGTAAAGTGTGGTTTAATGAGCACAAGCTATGAAAAACTTCTTGATAAAGCATATGCGCTTATCCCGGATAACCTAATAAAAGAAGAGAGGTTTGAAGTGCCTGTGGTGAGCAGCTTCACGCAGGGGAATAAAACAATCATAAGGAACTTTGATTTCATAGCAGAAACGCTGAGAAGGGATCGGGCAGATATCATAAAATTCCTTTCCAAGGAACTCGCTGTTCCGGCTAGCCCCGAGGGAAAAAGGCTCGTGTTGGCCGGGAGATTCAACGAGAAAATGCTCAATGATCGGATTATGACATTTACCAAGACGTATGTGTTGTGTAAGGAGTGCAAGAAACCTGATACCAAATTAATCGACGCTGGCAGAGGAGTCAAAGTCCTGTCATGCGAAGCCTGTGGCGCAAAATCCCCTGTAAGGATACGTTGAGGTGCTTTATTGAAAAAAAGAAAGGGTAGTGGAGGAAAAAAGAAGCGCACGGGATATAGGAGTACTAATAAGAAAAAGAAAACGACTAAGAGTAGCGGTCCAATCGATATGGTTGGAAGGGTGAGAACTCCAAGACAAGGTGAGATTCTTGGGACAGTTCTTGGTCTGATGGGGGCGAGCAGACTTCTGGTCGCATGTAAGGACGAAAAGGAAAGGCTCTGCAGGATACCGGGCAAGATAAAACGAAGAATTTGGGTCCGGGAAGGCGATGTCGTCATACTCAAGCCCTGGATAATAGAGGGGGATAAGAAGGCAGATATTATTTGGAGATATACGAGGATTCAATCGGACTGGCTGAAAAAGAAAGGGTATTATGACGACTAGGGGATTGGATGGCGCGAAGGCTTTCGAAACGGAAGATGCCTGACAGAGAGAAGAAACAGATGAAGGTGCGCCAGAAACTTGAAAGTGCTGTTTTTGATATCAATACAATGAAGCAGCTCAGTAACTTCATAAGTAAAGGGGTTATCGATAGCCTAGATTATCCCATCGCGACCGGGAAGGAGGCAGATGTGTTCAGGGCGACAGCGGGGAACGGCTACGCTGCGGTCAAGATATATCGCATCGAGACAAGCAACTTCCTTAAGATGCAGGATTATATGAAGGGCGACCAGAGATTCTCCCACATAAAGAGGAATAAGATGGATATTGTGTTTGCGTGGACGAAAAAGGAATTCCGGAACCTCGTGCTTTTCAACCAAGCTGGCGTAGAATCACCAACGCCCATCGCATTCAAGAGAAACATCATGATTATGGAATTCATAGGGGAGGGGGGACTCCCCGATTCAACGCTTAAAGAAATCGGGACCGAAACACCTGACGAGACATTTGAATGCATAATTAGTTACATGAGGAGCATTCACGCCCGTGGATTGGTGCACGCAGACCTCTCTGAGTACAACATACTCATGCACAGGGGAATGCCGTGTATAATAGATGTTGGCCAGGCTGTGCTCCTGAACCACCCAAAGGCAGAGGAATTCCTAGGGAGGGACATTAAGAATATCTCAAAATACTTCAGGAGATATGGCGTGAAAGCTGATGAGAAAGAGCTCTTGAAAGAGATTACTGCTCCTGCTTGAGCTTCATTATCGCCTCTGCAATGTCGCCATTTGACTCCTCGAGTCCTTTCTTTGCTTCCTCTTCGCTTACGCCTGTCTGCTCGGATACCATCCTAATATCCTCAGAACTAACGACGCTCTCTGTTCTCGCTTCGCCCATTATCTGGTAGGTCTTCTGTCCCTGCATCTCCACCATGGTGACCTGGGGATTGTCGATGACCATGCGCTCCACTTCGAGTTCTATTATGACTCTCCTCGCCTTTATGTCCTCGCTCTTTATCCCCATCTGCTGCATCATGCGCTGCATCTGTCTTGGGTTCATTCCTGGCATCATAGTATAAACACCCCCGGTGGATAATATGAGGGTAATGTTTTAAATAACTGAAACGAGAGAGCGGCTATTTTTTCACTTGCTTCTGGTACTCAAAATAGGAGTATACGACACAGTATATGGAAGCAAGGACTATTGGGAGAACCATCAGGTAGGATGCGAAGGACTGGAGGAACACCCCAAGAAAGGCAACTACCCCCGCGATTTTGTAGAGTCTTGCTCCGAGCTTGTGCGTCTTGTTCCATACTTTGTCATTGCTGAGCGTCCACGGAGTGCGAATTCCTATAAACCAGTTCCTCTTCGCATTCTCCATGAGGACCCCGCAATAATAGATGAGGATGCCTATTGCCGGAGCAAGAAGCGCAGACATGTCGAATCTCGTTCCGGTGTTCCAGAGTATCGTCAGTATGTAGATATAGAGGAAGAAGAGCATAACTATTATGATGAAACGGTCGTAATAATGTCTGAATTTCTCGATGTTCGACTTCAATGGGTCTATGAGGGGGATGAGAATGAAGAGTATGGCTAGGAACACAGAAATCAGTGGAAAAAGGAACACGCCCCAGAATTTCGGCATATAGCCATCCACTTCTCCACCTGCGTTCCAGTGTGAAGCCACCTTCTCTGGGAACTGCGGGTAGAAGTACAATGCCATGGCAAAGAACATGACGCAGATGACGAGCATCGCTATTTTGCTATTCCTCAATTGAACACCTTTCCTCAATAAGGGCGATGAGCTTTTTAACTGCTCGCCCTGGGCTCTTGGAATAACCTATCACCCATTTGTGCTTTTCATCAAGTGTTTTCCCTGCAAACACATCAGAATAACCGCCTGAGCCCCTAAGAACCACGATTGGCTTATCATACATCCACGCATAGCACATCTCTGAGAGCGTGCCCACTTCCCCTTGTACTGCAATGACCCCGTGGCTCGACATGACGACAAGGCTGTTCCTTCTGTGGCCGAGCCCTGTTGGGAGCACAACGTCAACATACCTATTTGCTTCACCGTGCTTCTCGCCAGGAAGGATTCCAACTGTCGTGCCCCCGTTGTCTTTGGCTCCCCTGCACGCGGCCTCCATCACCCCGCCGAGACCACCACAGACTAACGTTGCTTTATTCCCTGCGATTTCCTTCCCGACCAGATATGCAAGCTCCTTTGATTTCCTTGTAGCGCTCTTATGCGAACCTATTACGCCTATTTGCATTCGAACTCCTCTAGAATAAGGTCCTTTTGGACAAGTTTTACAAGTTTTTCTATGACGATATCCGCTATCTTCTTGCCCTTCTCTTTCGAGATATTCTCGACACGCCCCCTGTAACCGGACGGCCCGAAAACGTCATTCCTTTGCGGCACCAATGTCCCGAAATAGCTCTTGTGGCTCTCCTGTTTCGCACGCTTTGTAAGCTCGGTTGGCATGAAGTGGAGGTACAGGGAAGCCTCGTTCTCATCTGCGTGATCCATACTCTCAGAAATCTTTGAGAGGTCTTGAACCGTCCACCACTCAACAATGCATGCCTGAAAATCCTCTTCTTCATTAAGCCTCTCCAGCCCATATTTTATCGGAGAGGAATTTCCGCCATGTCCATTGAGGACGAGTATCTTTGTAAAACTGTTTCGCACAAGCTCGGAACATATGTCATAGACCATATGCGAAAGGGTTTCCGGTGAAACTGAGATTGTACCTGGATATTCCCTCAGGGAAAAACAGTGTCCATACGGGAGAATTGGCAGGATTAATGAACCTGTTCTCTCCCCGACTTCCTTTGCAATCCCCTCGGGGATTACGCAATCTACATCAAGCGGCAAATGGCGCCCGTGTGCCTCGACAGCACCGACAGGCAGAATCACCACTGGATTTTTCTCCCTTATCTTCTCAATTTCTTCCCATGAGAGAAGCGAGTAATGCATTGCCACACCATGACTATTTTTTGACCAGGACCTCTGTCTTGCGAATCTCGACTCTCCTCATCGGAACGATTTTCTTTACCCTGTTGAAAATCCTTGATGAGAACTTGCCAAAGATTATCTCCTGTTCGAGCTGGGAGAACGTCATCTCCTTTGCCTTCTCTGAAACACATGCATCCACTTCCGCCCGAATCGCTTTGGCTATGGGCGTACTCACCCTCCTTACAGTGAAAGCGACTGTCTTGACACGCACTACGACGCCGTCTTTTGTAACGACATCCTGCACAACGTTCAAAACAGTCCTTCCCCGCCTCACCAAAGTCTTCAGATAGCCCCTTGCAAGCTCGTGACCTATCAGGTATGTCTGCGCGGACTTTCCTTTAACTGAATGTATCCTGAACTGAACCGACGTGTACGTCTGGGAAAAGTCCCCTGTGAGTTCAGCAAGGCTTATCTTGATTATGCGGTTAATCAGAGCCTTGTCTTCCGAAGCCGGAACCTTTCCTATCTCCTTTCCTTCGAGTATTTCTGGAGCGTAAACGGTGTACCAGGATTTGGTTTTCCATTTATCTACTGTCCTGCCCTTTACCATTCACTCACCTCATTTCACAATAAGCGCGGCCTTCACCGGGTCATATGACCACGTGGCCGGGAGCTTACCGCTTCTCCGATAATATCGAACAAGCCTCTTTATCTTTGACTCAGTAAGGATCAGCTTTGTCTTGTTGTGGACATCTGTCTTGTTCCTGTCAAGATGTTTCCTCATACGCACTGCTTTGGTAATCAGGTTGAGAAGGTCTTCTGGATACTCTATCTTAGTCCCAGCGTCCTTCATGATCTGCGTTATCGATTTCTTCGTTATGTTCTTCACACTTGGGATGCCGTGCGTGTCTCTCAGAATCTGCCCAATCTTTGTCGAGGGTATCCCCTCCTTGGCCAGCTTAGCTATAAGCTCTTCCACTTCCTTTGGGGAGTACTCAACCCAGTCAGGAACTATTTTTTTCGGAGGTCTCTTAGACCTGGATTTTCCTCTCTTTCTTGAATGCATTTTTGCCATTCTATCAACCCTTTTTAAGCCATTCTGCAAGTTTCTCCAGCACCTTTCTCCTGTGGGAAACGCGTTCCTTCATCGCAGAATCCTCTGAGAATGTCTTTACGTGTCCTTCCGGAATGAAAATCGGGTCGTATCCGAACCCTGAGGAGCCGCGTTGCTCCAGGGCCATGTTCCCTGGGCAAGAGACAATGAATGTTCTGACTCCATTTTCATCCGCGTAACCCACTGCGGATGTGAAACCTGCGTCTCTTTTTACGGTACCTGTCATGAGCTTCAGGATTCCCTCGTTTCCGAGCTTGGAGAAAACCCAAGCCGAATACGGTCCTGGAAACCCATTCAAGGACTCGATAAAAAGTCCCGAATCTTCAGTAAATAGCGGCCTCTTCAGCTTATCATACGCATAGCGCGCCGCAGCGGCCGCGATTACCCCGCAATCTTCGCCTCTTTCCTCGGGAACAGAGAGCGAAACGTTGTCTATTCTTATGCCGTATTCTTTTAAAATGCTTTCGGCCTCCTTGAATTTATGTTTGTTTCCCGTTACGAATAGAAGCGACATGCTATCTATGTTACCTTATAATTTAATAAAAGGGAATAATCAGCGTGTCGTAGTATTAGGTCATGGACTCTGTTACCCACTTTCTACTTGTTGCGCAACTACCCCTAACTTGGCTGAGGGCTTGAAGTAAATATTCACTGCAGTTAGGTTGGTCTGGACTACAAATCCAACGTGCGGTTGGTCGATTCTGTACAATTGGCGCGCACCTTCAGTGGAACTATCTACTGGCTCTCCAACAGGTATGCCAAACCCATCTTTATCTGTCATGTAGCGAGCTGTGCCACTTTTTGTTGGGTAGTTCTCAACGATCTTTATTTTGCTTGCGTCGGCAAACTGAACAACAAACCTGTCCATTCCATCCTCTCTCAATGTAATGAGAGGAATACTTCCAATAAGCTCTTGACTTGCTGCTAGGAGGATGTTTTTCTGTCCCCTTGCCTCATCTGGAACTTCAAAAACATAAGTAACGTTGCCCTCCTTGCACTCTATAGTTGTATCGAGTTTTGTGTTTGGCTTGCCATGCGCAACGAACGGGTTACGTATTGAGGGAAAGTACTCTTGTTTCTCGTTTCCTAAATCTAAAAGCAGTCTTTCAAAAGCACTATGTGAGAGTGGTATAACGCGTCCATTTATTGCTTCCTTCATTGCGAGACCCTTTTCTTCTCTAAATGATCTATGAAAGATAACGTTTCCATTTGCCATAATATCAACCTCCTAGAACAAGAACATTATTAGTCCATCTATGATTTTTAAATCTTCATGTTTTGACTAAAGTATGGAGTTAAAGATAAGGTTGGCTAGAAACAAGCATGAATTGAACCAGGTCTTGAGAATACGTGAGATTGTCTTCATCAAAGGCCAGAACGTGCCTAAGGATTTAGAGATGGATGGCCTTGATGGCAAGTCAAAGCATGCGATAGTTTTCTACAAGAACAAACCCATCGGATGTGCAAGGATTAGGCTGTTTGATAGAAAAGCCAAGTTGGAACGAATAGCTATATTGAAGGAATATAGGGGTAAACGGGTGGGGGGGAGGTTGGTTCAATACCTAATTGATTATTGCAAAAGACGAAAAGTAGAAGAGGTAATTTTACATTCTCAATGTTATATAAAAAAATTCTATGAACAGTATGGGTTTAAATCCAGAGGGGAAATATTCATAGATGCGGGGATAAGGCATATAGGGATGTATCTTAGGTTGAGTTGATTGTGGTGTTTATGGTGAGGGGGCTGCTCGTATTAATGTCTGCTTTGCTTATTCTCGGCTGCTCTGGTGAGGAGACTGTCGGGTACGAGAAAGTCAGATTGCCAGATGGGACGGTGATAGACTGCGAAGTCCCGATGACTCCCCAGGGGATGCAGATGGGCCTGATGTATAGGGAGGGATTGTGCGATACGTGCGGAATGCTTTTTGTGTTCGCTGAAGAGGGGAGGCATGGGTTCTGGATGAAGAACATGCAGTTTCCAATAGACATTATATTTATAGATGGGGACTGGCGGGTTGTGGGAATCGCGCAGGATGTCGAGCCGTGCAGGAAAGAGCCCTGCGAGACATATGTTCCGAACGCAGATGCAAAATATGTGCTCGAGATAAACGCTAACTCGTCAAGGGAACACGGGATTTTCATAAACAGTAGAATACATGTGAATAGCACTAATGTGAGTTAAGCTCTTTGTACAGAACCCTGCGTATCCACTCGGACATGCTCACGCAGCCCTCTGCTTCTGCCCTCTTCTTTATCTTGACCTTCTCGTTCGCATTCAAATAGAAGATTATTGGTTTCGATTTCATTTTTAATCACCCACATATTGGCATATATTCCATTAAAACATACATTAATAGATATGGGTTTACTAACAGTCTTTATTAAAAAATGCATTACTCGGAAACGCGTAAGTGAGAGTAGTTCTTCATAAATCGATGTTGCGTAGGGCTGCGTATTTAAATAATTGTCGTGCGAATTAATTTTGGGAGGCGTTGATGGGAAAGATAAATGCATGTATCTTGATGCTTGTTGTTCTTTCTCCATTCCTCTATGCGTCCGGGTTCTGGGAGATTGAGAGAATAAGGACAGATTACGTGCACTATTGGCATCCGGAATGGTTAATTGACCCATCCGGGGCATCGCAGTGGGCGAATGCTTTCGGGATAGATGAAACCAATGCAACTAATGAAGAAATCCTCACCCACCTCACTCCAGAAGAGAAGAAAGCGTTCTCAAAGAGCCTGAAACGTTTTGAGAAAAGCGACGAATATCTTGAGGAATCCAAGACACTGCAGGTGGCATTCTCCATAACCTATTTTGCATATAGTGTTAGCAGTTTCAGTTTCAACAGCCCAATTTTTGCAGCGATGGCAACCATCAGGCAGGAATCTGCGATTTCTTGGGGCCTTGCCTCGCTTTCTGAATCCTCCCATGGGATTAACGAAGCGTTCCCTGTTCTTGATGAGGAGGTTGGCAGATTGGAACTTGCCGGTGCAGGATATGCCAATTATACTGGCGGGGCCAAGGGGGTTTATAATGAACTGAACGGCGCGCTTGATGCGATAAGGAAGAACGAACGCGAGGGGGATGGGCTTGGGAACAGATACGCAAAATCGCTGTGGCTTTCGGATGTTGTTTCTAAGGGACTTCTTGGCATAGGTGCACTGGAGTTCGAAACACCGGGTGCTTTCCCTGAGCTGATGGAGTTGCTGAGGGGTTCTGATAGGAGCGTCTTCTCGGATATTGTAATGCTGAGGAGGGAGACTATTGCGGCCCTTGCGCAGATGGACGATGAGTATGGGCAACTCGACAGATTGTGTGCTGACAAGATTTCCTCTGTAAATGCAGATATCTCCAGGATGAGTGGGTATGGGTATGGCCGGATTGACGATGAGATAGTGCTTGTGTTCTCAAGAGGGGATTTCAAATGGGAATCGTCCGGCCTTTCCCCATCCGAATCACTCAAGAGCATAATCTCCGCAACAAGGAACATGGGGAGTGAAAAGGGCGCCGAACAGATACTGAGACAAGCGCAGGGTACAGTTGGAAGAAAGGAAAGGAACTATTTTGCTCGTGGGATAGAACAGCTGGCCGGGTGTATTGGGAAGGTACGCTGGACCGAAACCGAGATTCAGAGAACTGATGTTTTCGTTGATGAGTTGATAGTGGGTGCGAAGGCGATTGTTGACGAAAGGGGACAGACTTGTAAGAGAGCAATAGATGGCTTCTCACCTGAAACGGATGAGGAGAAAGCACTTTACCTCATGGCTGTTTCGAAATACGAGAAGGCAGGAGCATTGGTCGGATCCGCGCGATACTCAGACGCAGGCACATTTCTTGCAAAACACGCAGATGCAATCGAACTCTATGATGATACACTCATGATGCTCTCTGATTCCAGCACCTATAACGAGAACACGCGGGCAAAAGCGCGGGATGCGATTGCGGCACTGAAGGGAACTATCAAGGATGCTGAAAAGGACAGGGTTGATGCCTCTGCTGAGGGAGATTACATTGAATCTGTAGAGAGGGTGGTGGATGTTGCGCGCCTGGAGTTCCTGGAATCGATAGTTGAGACCTCAGATGCATATTCATCAGATATCAAACGAAGGGCATACCTAAAATATTCCGGACTTGAGAATCTGAGGAATGAGATACTCGATACATTCCTGGATGAGGAGCCATTGGTTGGCGAATTGGATAATGAGTACGGGGAGTTCCTTGCATATGAGAACAGCTTCGCAAGAAACGGAACGATTTCCCCAGAGCTTGCGCTTGGCCATTATAGGGAGCTTGAGTCGTTCTATAACAGGTTCACAGAAAAGATATCCCAATACAAATCCCTGCTCATATCAAGGGATATTGAGAAACACTCGGAGACATCGGTCATCTTAGAGAAACTTCCGATGCTCGACAGCCCTGCGCCAGTAACTGTCGAAGTGAAACTCTACAATAAGTTGGGAATAGGTTACTCGGGCCCCATTTCTGCCGAGGTCCCTCTCGGGATTGAGGTCCGGAGCTCGGATGTTGTTTGGGCGTCGGATGAAGTCGATGAGGTCGCATACGCAAGCGGGAAACTCCTTGTTCTCCTGAAAAGCGTTGGCCCGAATAGCTACTATGGCATACTATTCAAACTGAATAGAACGATAGGGGATACAAAAACAACCAGGAACAGCAACCTGCTTCTCGGACCGAACCTGTTGGTCCATACTGTCGAGATTACCTTCTCATCAGGTATGGAAACTAAAGTTGGAAGCAGGATAGAATTACCATCATGGCCTTCAAGGGCATCTGCCGAGATTGGGGGGCTTGTTGGTGATGTGAGCATAGTGAGTGACGGAGGGAAAATAGAAGCCATCGTTTCGGGGGAAGCCAAAGAGGGAACAAACACACTGAAGGCTGAGTTCATATTCGAGAACCCGATTATTATTACAAAGACGGGTAGGGAGAATATGACTGCCGGGATTGAGAGCACTGTCAGCTATCTTGTCCATGTCTCATGCCCATTCGAGGTCCGTGACGTGCCGATATACCTAAATGAACCAATGCTAGAGGGAGGGAAGGTTGACGTCAGGGGGCTTGATGGGTGGGTGGCCAAGAATGTTGATGTCTCGCTCGTTGGTTTAGGGGGGCAGATCTCCTGGGAGATTGAGGAACTAATACCTGAGACTACTGCACTCTTTATGGTCTCTTTCACAGTGGATGATAAGATAGGATTCGCAAAACACCTGTACGACGAAACCCTCTCCCTATTGGGGGATATGCCGTATGCGTGGGCGGCGGATGAGGTTGCGAATGCTGACAGCATGATAAAATCGGGGGCGTATGACAAGGCTATAGGAATTCTCGAGGAAACTAGGTCCAGACTTGAAAGGATTGATTCCCCTGGCATGGATTCTGTGCTTGGGGGGGAGATAGGAACGCTAAAACGCGAAATAGAGATAGCCAATGCGACAATGATGAAGATTGGTGGTTCTGGACTCGCCACTGATGGGATGGGAGAAGCGATTCAAACTGCGTTTGAGATGTATGTTGAATCGCAGAGTCTTATGGATTCAGGAGATTATGATGAGGCACTGCTTGCTGTTGGCGAGGGCAAGAGAATAATCATGGGGATTGATTATGGGAATTTGTTTGACAGGAGGGATAACGTCTCCATCGAACTGGGAAAAACCAAGCGCGATGCACTACTGCTCATGCAGCTTATGGACACACAGGAAAGCCTTGGGGAGATTGATAATATCGAGGCACTGCTGACTGATGCCGAGAGGATTATGGGGGATGCTGAATATGGGGAAGCTGTCGGCCTGCTTGAGAACATATCGTCCATGACTGGCAACGTGTCCCGTAACCTAAACATAAAGGCTCAGCTTTGGTATGTTCAATTCGAAGAGCGGATTGACGAGTATTCGGAATTGGCGGGTGGCGCGTATTGGGAGTTGACAGTATTGGAGAAAGCAATGGGCGTCTCTGAGACACGGGTTTCGAAAGGAGGTGCTCCCGAGTTGAGCATCAACCTAAAGGAGACAAGGAGCAGCATTGAAGCAATAGATAGGCATCTGAAGAACATCCTGGAGAGTATGCATGCGGAGGATGATGTTGGGCGGTTTATCGTGGAGAATGCACCAAATCTGAGGATTGCGCTGAATGAGCTGGAGCAGCTTATTGTTCTCGAGAACGCAATCACAAGCGAAATTGAGGGGCTGGACTCCATGGCTGAGAGAGGTATTGAGAATGCCAGAATGGCGCTTGACCAGCTTGTTGAATTGAAAGGGCACGATGCAGAGATGGATGGGGAGATTGGAACGCTTGGGGGTTATCTGGATGATGCTAGAGAGGCGCTTGATGATGGAAGGTTCGCAGACTCGCTTATCCTATCCAGCCACATACAGAAAAGGTCCCTGTACCTCTTGAAACTGCCTGTTGATGAGAAAGACAATTCGATTGTTATGGCAGTGGGGGTGGCATCCATATGCCTTCTTCTGGCGCTTGTGGCCCTTTTCATATTAAAAGGGAAGAAACACCAAGCAACCGCCCCCGGAACAATTCCAAGAGCCGTACCGAAACACCCGAAGCAAAAATAGTCGACGAGTTTCAACTAGATGCCAGTATGGGAGTCAATCATATCAGTATGTAGAAAAACGATAAATAAAAAGAAAAAAGAATGGCCGAAGCCTTTCGGCTTACGGGTAGATCTGTTGTATTGTCGATGAGTACGCTGGCGGCGTCACTCCGTCGATTATTGCTGGCGCACCGTTCTCAGGTACGAGCTCTATGTGGTACTGGGTCCTTACTGGCAGGTATATTGTCGAGAGTATTGGCACGTTTACCTGCACAAGGGATGAACCGTCAATCACAGGCGTGGCGGTCGTGAACAGATTCGTCGGGTCCCTTATCTCAGAGATGTTGAATGACGTTCCTGCCACGGGCACAGCGTTTGTATAGACGATTGTGCTCTGGTTGTCGTTGTTTCCGATTTTCATAACAAGCTGGCTCAGGTCAATCCTCCCGGCACCTGCTGCTGCGGTGATTGTTATGTTTACTGACGTTATCTGGTTCAGCCCTGCGTTGGTGTTGCCCCTTATTCCGACAACGACGAGGTTGCCAGCCACTTGCGCAATTGACTCCTTGCCTGTGGTCATTGCCCTCTGCTGCAATATGTTTGATACGTTTATCAATACTGCGGCTGCAATGGCTGCCACCAGAACCATGGCTATGAATATAATCAGGGTTCCGATACCCACTGCGCCTTTCTTAGTTTTCAAATCCATAT
>JBDRKD010000052.1:0-2226 GCA_043814255.1 Microcaldota archaeon | reverse complement strand
GATCGAAGAAGATGACCTTATCATAACTGCTAAGAATGAAATTAATCAACGTCTTCAGGATATTGAGGGTGAATTTCTGAAACAAAAAGCAGATTTGCGCTTCTCTTCGCCAGAATTTCGCCGAATTACAGAATCGCTAAGAGCTCTTGTCGGGAAAGAAAACACTTTCGAGATCGAAGAAAACGGTTTGGGATATAACAATCTCTTGTACATTGCGACTGTATTAGGAGAACTTCAACAAGACCCTAAAGATACAGACTTAGCGGCTCTGCTTATTGAAGAGCCTGAAGCACATTTACACCCCCACTTACAAACCCTTTTGATGGACTACTTGCAGTCTTGCTCGAGTACGCAGGAAGAAAGTGAAGCTATCCCTGCGCGTGTTTCCACACAGATATTTGTTACAACTCATTCTCCGACGCTTGCTTCACATGTAGACTTGGATTCCATAAACGTTCTGTATCTCGACCGGAAGGCCGAGATTCGCGCGTGCCCAGTTCGCAATTGTTCATTAGACGCCGGTGAAAAAGATGATTTACGCCGTTACTTGGACGTAACCAAGGCTCAGTTATTTTTTGCGAGAAGCATCATATTCGTCGAGGGAATATCGGAAGCGCTGCTGCTGCCAGAATTCGGGCGAAAGATTCAGAGACCTCTGGACCAGTACGCGGTTTCCATAGTTAACATACAATCGTTAGCGTTTAAGCCTTTTGCAAAGATATTTCAGGGGTCTGGATTAAAAATTCTGGCGGCCATAATTACGGATGCTGATCCTCCAAGCGGGAGAGCAGAAGACTTGAAAAGCGAATTTGAGAACGAAACATTGAAGATTTTTATTGCTAAGCAGACTCTTGAATATGATCTGGCGTTAGCAGGTAACGCAAAAATAATGGCAGAGGTTTACAAGACTCTGCGTCCACAAAAGGGGGAGGATATGGAAAAGGCAATAAACGAATCCCAAGAACATCAACAACAAGCCAAAGCGTTTGAAAACAATTTTGACAAAAAAGACAAGGCACGGTTTGCACAATGCCTTGCCAAAAAACTATCGGAACTGTCAGCAAATGACTTTCAAGTGCCTGAATACATTCAGGATGCGATCAAGCATGTCGTAGGTGGCTAGCGGTGACGCTGATTGAAAAAATTCGCGCTTATATTGAAAGCGACCAACTCACCAATGAACAAAGAAAGGTGTGCTGTCAATCAGGCAAATTCGCAGTGCGAGCCTGTCCAGGAAGCGGTAAAACTAAAACCGTCGGAACTCGCCTTGCCTGGCGAATGGCGACATGGAAAAGCAGGAATTCTGGTGTTGCGGCCCTATCATTTACAAACGTTGCATATGAGGAAATTGGCCAACAGCTCAAGAGTCTCGGACTGCCGATCCAGCCAGGATGGCCTCATTTTCTTGGAACAATCGATTCTTTTGTAAACCAGTTCATTTTCCTCCCCTTCGGTCATATTGTAATGGGATGTAATCGTAGGCCAGAGGTCGTCAACGATCATAATCGCGCTTGGGTCGAACGAAATATAGTAGTAAATAATCTTGGCGATTGTTACAGGAAAGGATGCAAATCCACTTATTTCTCTTTAGAAATCGGTGGGGGATTAAGGTGGTGTGGGCCGTCACGGCAACCTAATTGCACCAGAAGCAGATGTTGTGATATGAAGTCTGTAATGCTGAAAAGTGGTTATGCGCTACCTGGAGACGCGATGTATTTTGGCTTGAAAATCCTTGAGGAGAAGCCATATTTGCGAAAAGCCCTTGTAGCCAGGTTTCCCGAAATCATTATCGACGAAGCACAAGACACCTCTGAAACTCAAGTCAAAATCATTGAATTATTAGCAGAATCCGGTTGTGAAATTGCTCTGGTCGGAGATCCTGATCAGTCAATATTTGAATTTAATGGCGCCCGCCCTGACCTGTTTCAGAGATTTGAACAGAAGTGGCCTTCTGTTCCTCTTTCAATGAACTTCAGGTCAAGTCAAAACATATGCAATGCGACACACAGGTTTTCCACTCTTCCTGGGCCAGCCAAGGCAGGTAGCGATTACAAAGATGTTGCCATCCGGCCATTAATCTTGATATACCCACCCGGCGATGAGACTCTTGTTATTGACTGCTTCGGGAAGTTGTTGAAAGATAATAATATTGAACGCTCAAAATCGGCTATATTAGTCAGAAGGCACGATATGCTGACAAAGGTATCTGGCAAAGTTACGGCTCAA
>JBDRKD010000051.1:0-5616 GCA_043814255.1 Microcaldota archaeon | reverse complement strand
ATGATGAGAAAAAGGATTCCCTGACAATAGTGAATGATCTCTCTGGAGTAAATGTGATGAACAAAGCTCCGACATATATCGGAGCCAGGATGGGGCGGCCTGAGAAGGCCAAGGAAAGGCTCATGAGGCCTGCGCCGAATGTGCTCTTTCCGATAGGTGAGGCGGGCGGAAAAACAAGGAGTATAATTAAGGCATACAAACGTTCTGGGAATATGGGGGACGGGGGGATCTCTGGAGAGGTTGCGAGGTTAAAGTGCCCTTCCTGTGGGAAGATAAGTGTACTGAACAAGTGCCAAAATTGCGGGAAGAGGACAATCATACAAAGGACCTGTGTTAAGTGCGGAAGAGTTAGTGAGAACGACGTGTGCAGTTGCGGCTCTAAGACGTCGCAGTATGACTCTAGAACTGTTGACCTCCGGGAGATCGTGGAAAGCGCATCGAAACGATGTGGTGGACACCTCCCAAATGAGATAAAGGGCGTGAGGGGGATGACAAGCAGATCAAAAATCCCTGAGTCAATGGAGAAGGGAATATTGCGTGCAAAACATTGTGTGTTTGTGTTTAAGGATGGAACAATCAGATTTGACGCAACTGATATGGTACTCACGCACTTCACACCTTCTGAGATAGGAACCAGTGTCGAGAGGTTGCGGGAGCTTGGTTATGAAAAGGACTACAGGGGAAATGCGCTTGAGAAGCCAGAGCAGCTTGTGGAGCTCAAGATACAGGATCTGTTGGTTTCTGAGAATGGTGCCGATTATTTCATTAATGTCGCTGGATTTATAGATGACCTGCTTGTCTACATGTATTCGCTTCCAACGTTCTACAACATAAAGAGCAGGGATGGGCTGATTGGCCAGTTGGTTGTCGGTCTCTCGCCGCATACATCATGCGGTGTTCTTGGGAGGATAATTGGTTTTACAAAAGCGCGGGTTGGCTATGCGCACCCATATTTCCATTCGGCAAAACGAAGGAACTGTGATGGTGATGAGGATAGTATTATGCTCCTGCTTGACGCTCTGCTTAATTTCTCAAAAGAGTTCCTGCCTGAATCGAGAGGGGGAACAATGGATGCGTCACTCGTTCTCACAACTGAGATAAACCCACGCGAGATAGATGATGAGGTCCATGCGATGGAGGTTTGCTCTACATATCCATTAGAACTCTACCAAAAATCACTGGAATTGGCGAGCCCTGGGGAGATAGACCTGGAGACAGTCTATGACCGGCTCGGGAAGCCAGAACAGTATTCCCATATAGGATTTACTCATGGGGCGGATTCCATAGATGATGCGCCGCTAATTACAAAATACGTTGAACTCAAGAGTATGCGGGAGAAGGTGGACGCCCAGTTCGCATTGAATTCAAAGGTCCGCGCCGTGGATATCAAAGACGCGGCGAGGCGAGTCATACTTAGCCATTTCCTCCCAGACCTTTACGGGAACCTTCGCGCATTCTCCAGGCAGGGGTTCAGGTGCGTGTCGTGTAACGCAAAATATAGGAGGGTTCCGCTGAAAGGGATATGTACGCGGTGTGGAGAGAAACTCTTGCTTACGGTAAACAAGGGAGGTATTGAGAAATACCTTAGGATATCCATGGAGATTGCTGAGAAATACGACCTTCCAGATTACTTGAAACAAAGGCTCTCGCTGATTGAGGACGAGATAAGTTCTGTGTTTGAGGACGATACAAGCAAGCAGTTTAACCTGGAAGACTTCATGTAGCTAAAGGGAAACTTTGTTCTGCTCTATGTGTCTTGAGATGTAGTCAGAAAGCTCGCTTACTTTCACTCGCTCCTGCTTACCATCATCCCTGAAGCGGATGGTCACTGTGTTGTCCTTGAGGGTATCGTAATCAACTGTCATGCAATAGGGGATTCCGATTTCGTCTGCTCTTGCATACCTCTTCCCTATGCTTCCGCTTTGTTCATAGAGTACATCGAATCGCTTCCTCAGCTCCGCGGTGATTTCCAGTGCCTTTTCAGGCAATCCATCCTTTCTCATCAGGGGCATCATCGCCACATGGTATGGGGCTATTCTCGAGTGGAACTGGAACCACTCCCAATCCCTTGTCTTGTCCTTCCTGTATGAACTCTCGAGTATGCTCCAGAACAGCCTCTCGAGTCCGAATGATGGTTCGATTACATGGGGCATTATCTTCTTCTTTTCCTCTTCGACAAAAACAGCCATGTCCTTGTTGCTCATCTTCGAATGGTTGGAGAGGTCATAGTCTGTCCTGTATGCCACACCCACTGTCTCTTGCCACCCGTATGAAAGGGATACCTCGATATCGAAATTTGCCTTTGAGTAGTGGGGTATCTCATGCTCTCGCATCTGCCGGAAACGCATCTTGTCTTTTGGGATCCCCATCAACTCGTAGAACTGCTGCGCCAATGCCATATAATGCGCCATTATTTCGTTTGGGATTATCCCCTTCTCGACTGCATCAGCTGCAGTTATCTCGATTGATTTTTCGCTTTTCTTCTTCTGTTCATCCCGTAAGTAGAGCTTGAACACGATGTCCTTTGTTTTTTGGAAGTTGGGGTTCTGTGGGTTCGAGAGATTGAAGAAATATTCGAGTTCCATCTGGCTGAACTCGCGCAGGCGGATGAGGCCCTGCCTTGGGGATATTTCGTTTCTGAATGATTTTCCTACCTGCGCTATTCCTATTGGAAGCTTTGAACCTGCATAGCGGAAGATACGTGGAAACGAGAGGAAAATGCCCTGTGCTGTCTCGGGCCTTGTGTATGCCGGATTTCCCTCAGCTGCTCCGATATTTGTCTTGAACATGAGGTTGAATTTTTTTGCCTCTGAGAGCTTCCCGTTGCATTCCGGGCAGGTGATTCCAATGTCCTGTATTTTCTTTGTGAGCTCTTCCACTTCCATGCCTTCCACATTCGCCTCCCCCCTGTCCGCTAGTAAGTGATCTGCCCTGAACTGCTTCTTGCATTTTGAGCACTCCACAAGTGGGTCTGAGAAATGCCCCACGTGACCGCTTGCCTTCAGGACTATCTCTGGGAGGATGATAGCTGTTTCGACTTCATGGTTTCCCTCGTTGGAAATGAACATCTTCCTCCATTCGTTCAGGATTTTTCTCCTTATGCCTACGCCCACTGGCCCGTAATCGTAGAACCCTCCGGTTGGGGAGTATATCTCGTTTGAAGGAATGAATATCGCGCGCTTGAGCGCTATCTCCGTTATCTTTTCGTGGAGCTTCATGTGCATATTTTGTAACGATAGGTTTAATTTGTTTGGGGGATTGGTTGGGTTAGGTTTAAAAACAATTTTTGTAATAATAGTATTCTTATTCTGTGAGGATGGGGTGAAGAGATGTCGGGGGTCATTTTACCGGTATTAACATCGGTTACCATAGCTTTATCTGGGGGAAATGCTGACCAGAAAGCGGATAGTGCCCAAACAGCTAAAGTAGCGGACAGCGCCAAGGTGGTAAAAGCTAATCTAGTGGGTGCGTATCCGAATCATACGGATTTCAGTGTGCATGGAAACCCGGCACTTCAGCACTCGAGCCAGTATAGCCAGTGGACCTGGGCAGCAGTTGGCAGAACAGAAGACGGGGGAAGAAACGCACACATTATGGTGAATAAGGATGTTTTTGGGGACGTGACTTTTAGTTTCTGGTACGTTAACAAGTCAAATAGGAATACTGGTTCGAGCAGCAACACTACAAACCTCGGAGTATCTTTTCCTTTAACGGGGGGAGTTCTCTTTGGAACTAACCTTATGACAACTAGGACAAGTGATGGAAACGAAAAAAGCGGATTTACCCTAGGTATTGTTGGTCTTACGCACACTGAACGGTTTCTTTTGAGATTGGGGGCCATGTGCGATAACTCTGAAAAGATTAATTTGGCAAGTGAAGGAAGAATGAGAATCGGGGGTTGTGAAGTGGGGGTTTCAGGGAAAGTTACTATAAAAGACGGAGAGAAGCCAGTGAATGGAGTAGGTGTGCAGTTCAGGAAAGGAAAAAACATAATTAGTGTTGGAAGAGGAGGTCCTGACTGGAGAGACATGAAACTTCACTGGAGACACGTCCTCAATAAGAAGACCCTGATAGATGTTCACGTTGGGGGAAAAGGAAAAGGAGTTATTAGGAAGCCGGGTGCGGTTCTGGTTGGGGTAACAAGGATGTTTTAGGGGAGGATCTGAACTTCAACGCTCTGCTGTTTTCCAGAGCATCTCGAAATATTTCGAATAACTGTTTGCTATCTCTTTGTTCTCAACAAGGAAGGCTATTGGCTTTT
This sequence comes from Microcaldota archaeon, assembly GCA_043814255.1. GTDB lineage: Archaea > Micrarchaeota > Micrarchaeia > Burarchaeales > JAKAKT01 > CAZYPB01. The sequence goes on along the minus strand of JBDRKD010000051.1, from coordinate 1,355 downwards.
TCGACCAGATTACATTGGCCACTTTGTTCCCCCATATCCAAACCACGTTTGGACCTCTAAGGGGTTTTGAGAGATATCTCGTCTTGGCAAAAGGAAACTTTGTTACTGGATGTCCCCTTATCTTAGGTATCGCAATGTTTCTCCAACGCAATCCATTCTTGACGGCTTTTTCGTAATATCCCTTGACATAGGAACGCGACAATCTATCGTAGAAGTAGCCGCCTCCCCCTATGAACATGACTTCTTTGTAGTTTAGTGTGTCGTTTAGGAGGGACGCCAATCCTTCCAATCCCCTGTAGGTTTTCGTCTCCTGTTCCCAAAGCATTTTGAAAAAAAGCTTTAGCGAGTTTGCGTATTCGCTACTTTCTATCAGGGAGACTATGGGCTCCCGTCCCCAGACGACGGTCATCACCTTGTCATTGTATATTATGATGCCGGCGGGAGTTATCACTCCTGGAGGTGCGTATTTTACTGCCGTGTATTTTTCAGATTCCCTGTCTTCGCCAAGGGTGGGCTTCAGGTTCTCGCTGTATATTATTTTCATACGAATCCGCTTTGCCTCTCTTTTTTTGTGGAACCTTCCAAGGAACTTCTGAAAGGACTCGGGAAAATACTCTGGCGCGCTCAGCACGTAGTATTCGTCTCCTGGCTTGAGGACCCTCAGAATATCCCTGAAAGCGGTATCCAGTCCTTTCATTCCCCTGAATACAGTTGCATGTTGTTTCCCCTTTTCGAGCGTGCGCTTCTTCATAAGCTCTGGGAGTAGTTGTGAGAGCTGTTTTTTCTGCGATGTTATCTCCTTCTCCCTTTCCTCCAGGTAATCTATAATCATTCGGGGATCGGCTGCCTCAAAATGTTTTTTTCTTGCCTGGATTGAATAACTGGCAAGGCCCTTCTTCATCAACCTATCAAGAACTAGATAAATTTTGGATGAGCTTACCCCTGAAGCATCCACAAGGGGACCGGTGGTTGTGGGCCCTAGTTCCAGGAGAGAAAAATATACCTTTATCTCGCCTTTTGTGAGCCCTATTCTTTCGAGTACCTGCATTTCCATGTATTTGTTGGGTGTTCGCTGGAATAAAAATCTTTCTTTTACTACCCCCCTAGGGGTAGAGTTTCTTTAAATAGTTGGAACTGAATAGATTAGTGCTAGTTCTCAAGGAGGAGGTGAACATGGCTGAAATTGAAAAGCGACTGGATAAGCTAAATGCAGATTTCAAGCGTACATGTCGTATCCTCTTCGGAGATGAAGTGGGCGACCTGGAGGAATTTGCCCCGTACCTGAAAGAAACGATGTTCCCCTATAAAGTTAATTTTTCATCAGTTTCTGGAAAGCGGGTGGTGGTCTCCAGTCC